>JABMRO010000395.1 GCA_013202635.1 Planctomycetota bacterium | reverse complement strand
GCCATCACCGCTCCCATTGCCCATAGTACCCTGCCGAGAGCATCATTAAGAGGCTCATCTTTTTGCCAGGTTCTGTCGAAATCCATAAAATTCTTTACTGCTCCATCTTCACCCTGGGCATACATAACAAATGACAGATAGGTATTAAACAATCTCAGAACTTCAGCCCTGGAATATTGCCCATAGTAGTTAGTCATCGCAATAACCGCCCTGGCATTATCGTCTGTGCAGTAACCGTATTCACGATTCGGTATGGTAAAATTGGCGTGCTGGTACAAGCCGGTGTCGTCGGTCAGTTTTTCCATGTGGTTCAGTGAGAGTTCGGGCACCTCAATTGATAGCGTGGTTTTGGCGGCAATGCGCAGAGGCAATTTTTTTGCCCTGAATAATCTCCAATATGCCTGCCCGATTTTGGGCCATGTTCTGCTCCGGCCGTACTCATATGCCCGTCTTCGAAGAGAATAAAACTCCGAATCGTCCTGAAGTATCTCGATTATTGTCTCAGCTAACTGTTCCGAGTCTTCGAATCCTACTAACTTACCTCGACCGTCCGCCAACAGTTCCGTAGCCGCCCAGTAAGGACTCGATACAACAGCCTTGCCTGTGCCTACTGCAAATGACAACGTGCCGCTGGTCAGTTGTTTTTCATTTATATACGGAGTTACGTAAATATCCGCTGCGCACAAAAAGTTATGAAGTTCCTGGTCACTTACGAACCTGTTGTAGAACATCACGTGTTCCTGCAGCTTTAAGTCTTTTACCATTTGCCTCAGGCCGAATCTGTATAACTCGCCCTCCTGCTTGAGTATGTTCGGGTGCGTCATGCCCAGGACTATGTACATCACCGAAGGGTCGGCTTTAATTATGGCCGGCATCGCCTTGAGCATCACCTCTATGCCTTTGTTCCTGCTGAGAAGGCCGAAGGTTAAAATTGTTTTTCTGTCTTCCAGGCTGAATTTATGTTTGTAGTAGTTGCTGTCAACAAAAGGCAAATCCGGGATGCCGTGTGCAATCAATTTTATTTTCTTGACTGGTATATCATATATGTCCCGTAGCATGCTGACGCCGCGTTCGTTCATGGTGATTACCCTGTAAGAGGCATTGCAGACATCCACTAATGACTTGTGGTAAGCCGGGGCTGTTTCATCGGTGACCGTATGAAGGGTTGTTATCACGGGGGCTTTTAGTCTGTTCAGCAGCAAGCTCAGATATGCACCGGCGTCGCCGCCGAAAAGTCCGAATTCATGCTGGACGCAAACCGCGTCAACGTGGCTGAAATTGATATAATCGGCCGCACAAATATAATCGCTTTTAACATTCTGGCGGATTTCGAACTTAACCGGGTCCTTATATTTTTGGTCTCCCGACTGCATTGCAACTACCAGCGGTTCGAATTCACCCTTGGCCGCTGAAGCGGTATTTTTAATAAGGTCCGATGCGAATGTCGCGATTCCACATTTGCGTGGCAGGAAAGAAGAAATAAATACCACTTTTTTCGGTGAACTTTTTGCCATCCGTAACATCTCGTCTAATAAAACGCAAAATATACTTTTTCATTCTACGGGTTCTTGACCGGACCGTCAAGTAATTTGGCTGTTATAAAGGCATAAAATATCTTTTTTTTCGGATGGAAAAATTGATTGTATGTTCCCATCACTCGATAAAATAGGTAATTTGGCGGCTGTTTTTGAAATATTTTGTTGATTTTTTTCTAATTTTACCGCAGAAAATACAGATTCGAGTAATATTCTGCTTTATCGCCTCCTCCGCCTTTAATCCCGATCCTGAATTCTCTCTCGCCTGTCCTGATTGCCTTCCGAAGCTGGTTTCTGCGTAGCCTCCACGGCGAAGTAGAATTGCGAAGGGCAGAGCAAAGCCGAAGTATTGACATTTAGCCCGGGACTCATTGAGATTCCCTGCCATCCTCTGCCGTTGTTCTAAAACAAGCGGGGCCTATACCGAATCAATCAGTATAGGCCCCAAATTGACAGAAATCAGTTATCTCAACCACACAATTAATTGTTGCTTACGGTGCTGTCGGTGCGTAAAGCCGAATATCATCGAAGAAAACGGAACCTGCACCGCCGGCTACAGGATTGCTCCTGTTACCGAAGCCAAGAGTAATCGTATTGACATTAGTAAGGTTAATACCGAACGCCTGTAGGTCGATATTCCATTGTGTCCAGGAAG
>JABMRO010000394.1 GCA_013202635.1 Planctomycetota bacterium | reverse complement strand
TTGCGCTGGGGTGATGATGGGCGGCGGTATGGGTGGTATGGAATACGGAGAGACAGGCTCTGCCTCAACCACGGTTCTGACTATCCGTGCAAAAAAGACGGATGTGGATGCCTTCGCCATAGGTGAACTTGATTTTGAAGAATTCCAGCAGCGTGTAGAAATATTCACGTACTGATTGTCTCAGGAAAGGAGCTTACTATGTCAACACGAAGAATGTTTTTGGGGCTGGCCGTTTGTCTTTTACTCGGGGTATTTGCGCAGCAGTTATTGTCCCGGAACATGAGATCGGGCGGACTGCCTCGTCCTGACTTTGAGCGTATGCGCCGCATGAACCCGGAAGAAAAGGTCAGGTATTTCCAAAAGATTGCTGAGGAACAACGCAGGATAATCGAAGAACAGGAGGCTCTGGCAATGCAGCAAGCCCTCGGGGCGGATGAGCAACAGTGGAGAGTTATTGAGCCAAAATTGAAGAAAGTGCGGGCTTGCCGAGACCAGGCATTCGTCGGCATCGGGCTGCCTTTTCAGAGCAGCTTTACAAGCAGCGTTGCCCCTTCACCGGGGCAAATGGGAGGTCAGGGTTTCGGTGGTTTTTCCGGGGGCTTCCAGTTCCAGGCCGGCAGCAGTGTACAGGGTACGGGATTTCAAAGCTCCTCACCCTTTCAGAATTCCGACCATCCGCCAACCGAAGGCGAAAGAATCTGTGAAGAGCTTCAACTGCTGCTGCAAGTCCCGGATGCCAGCCCAGGCGAGATAAATCAAAAACTTGCTGCGCTGCGTCAAGCCAGAGCAAAGGCCAGGAGGCAACTGGTTCAGGCACAGCAGGAACTCCGCAAGGTATTGAATTTCCGCCAGCAAGCGAGGTTGGTATTGATGGGACTGCTCGACTGACATTGCAGTGAGATTTAGCAAACATTCATAGATTATTGTACTGATAAGGACCTCAACACTCCGCATATACCGGGCAAATCAAGGCTTATGTGCTACTTCACAGGCGTTTTTACTATTATAAGGCAGGATTATACAAAAATCATACTTTCTGGAAAACATATTGACCTCAGACGGCTCGGCAACTACAATCTCTTGGTTTTTTTGATATAGATAGAGTTTGATATGACAATGAGCAAAGGACAGATCGAGGCTGACATTAGTGAAGCGCTAATCAAGTTTGAGAAAGAATATATGGGGCGGGGTCCCGAGGAGACCAAGGCCTATATTATTGACGATATGATAGTAATTCGGCTACGACGTGTTCTAACTCCTGCGGAGCAGCAACTTGCCGGAACGAGTAACGAAACCACCGGGCGGATACTTATCAAGCAGGTCAGGACTGAGCTGCTCGAAAAGGCCCGGCCACTTCTGGAGCAGATAATAATAGACCTCACCAGAAAAAGGGTAAAAAGTCTTCACACAGACATAAGCACAATTACGGGAGAGCGTGTTATTATATTCACTCTGGAGAGCCCCATCGTGTTTGCTGACTTATAATAAAAGCCAAACCATATAAAATTTCTTTTGACACCTTTAAACTTTTATAAGAAAATATTTCTAAATACGAAAAGGCAGATTGACAGGGGGTAGCTTTTGCTGCCTGCTAGAGAATAGGCCGACAAATAGTTTTATATAGAGAACTGTTGCCGGTTTTCTTTTTGCCTGAAAAACTGTTAAAGTACGTTGTTCGCGGTCCTTCTATGGATGGCGGAACAAGATACAGGCCAGCAGCCACATGGTTGGGTGCTGGCTTTCTTATTGGTCGAGACTAGCGGTACTGCTGAGAAGGTACACGGGACAAAAGTATGGATCGGATTATCAGAGACTTTATGCGCATAGTGCATTAGAGGTGTTTTTATGGCAGAAAAGAATTTGAAACTAATGGATGTCGAAAGGCCGAATCTGTATCGGGACGTTTTTCCATATTCCGGATTTCCGAAAGTAAGGTTCGACGGTACAGTTGTGCCCATCGACATACCGGAGAATATATGGATAACGGATACGACATTTCGGGATGGTCAGCAGGCACGACCACCCTACACACCGGAACAGATTCTACGAATATATGACTTGTTGCACGAGATAGATGGGGGTACTGGTTTAATTCGTCAGTGTGAGTTTTTCCTTTATTCTGAAAAAGACCGCCAGGCAGTAGAACTCTGCCAGGAGCGAGGCTACGATTATCCGGAGGTTACCGGATGGATAAGAGCGGTTGCAGATGATTTTAAGCTGGTTTCCAAGATGGGACTCAGTGAAACCGGCATTTTGACTTCAGCGAGTGACTATCATATATTCCTGAAACTGCGCAAGACCAGGCGTCAAGCGATACAAGGCTATCTGGATATCGTGAGAGCAGCGCTTGATAAGGGCATCATTCCTCGCTGCCACTTTGAGGACGTCACGCGGGCCGATTACGAAGGCTTTATCCTGCCTCTTGCCAGCCATTTACTCGAACTGGCGGTAGAGTATGACATGCGGGTCAAGATCCGCCTTTGTGATACACTCGGATTTGGCTTGCCCTGGCCGGGCGTATCCTTGCCGCGCAGCGTCCCAAAGTTGTTCCACGGGCTGCGGCAGCTCGGTTTTGCCTCCGAGTGGCTTGAGTGGCACGGTCATAACGATTTCCACAAGGTCCAGGTCAACGCGGCCACGGCGTGGCTATATGGCTGCAGTGCTGTTAACAGTACTATATTCGGATTCGGTGAGCGAACGGGCAATTCGCCCTTGGAAGCAATGATAGTTGAACATGCTCAGTTAAAAGGGATGATGGAGGATGTCAACTATGCAGCAATAACCGAGCTTGCCGAGTATGCCAAGAGCGAGCTGGGCTTCAATATACCGAAAAACTATCCACTTGTCGGAAAGGACTTTAATGTTACACGGGCGGGTATCCATGCGGACGGTCTTTTGAAAAACGAGGAAATCTATAATTGCTTCGATACAAAAAAACTCCTCAATCGACCGGTATGTGTGGCAATCACCGACAAGACCGGAGCGGCTGGCGTCAAACATTATATTGAGGCAAGATACCAGATCGAGATACCGAAACATGATCCGCGGGTAGTCATGATAAAGGACAAGATTGATGCCGAATACAAAGCCGATAGAGTATCCGCGATTTCCGATAATGAGATGGCCGCATGGATTGAAGAGGCCTTTGGCGCGAGTCTGCCGCCATTAAGGTAAAAGATTTTACCAAAAAAACGAGAAGCTGCAACTTGGCTTGCACGCAAATAAGATTTGGTCAGATGGAAACTGTGGCCATGGTATTTTGATGGTAACAAAGGAACGGCTATGAATAGCAATACGAATGCTGCTATATTTTTAGACAGGGATGGCACGATAATCGAGGACCGTGGGCATCTGCGGGACCCGTCTGAAGTGGTTTTCTTTCCTGAGACTTTCAAAGCATTACAGCAGCTTCAGAAACATTTCTTGCTTTTCATAGTCACGAACCAGCCCGGGGTCGCAAAGGGCGTGATAACTCGAGGCGATGTGAATTGTGTCAACACTCATGTAATTACGACGCTTGCAGAGGCAGGCGTCGAAATTTGCGATCTTTACGTTTGTCCACATAGCCGTTCAGAGAGATGTCGATGCATAAAACCAAAGCCTTACTTCTTGAGAAAGGCCGCAGAGCTGTATGGCATTAATCTAAATGCGTCTTTTACTGTAGGCGATCACCCACACGACATCGAACTCGCACGTAATGTCGGAGCAAAGGGAATTTACGTCTTGACCGGTCACGGCTGGAAACATCGTTATGAACTACCGGAAGATACAGAGATAGTATCTGGGATGACGGAGGCTGCTGACGCAATTATGTCGCATCATACAGCCGCAATGCGAGGGCACAGGTGCAAGCAGATGGAGATGAAATTTGTACTCGATCTAACGATTGCCCATGACTTGTGGTGGAGAGCCGATTTGGGACACGCACCCCGAGACACGAAGCACGTAGCGGAAGTGCTAAGGGAGGCAGGGATAACGGTGCACCAAGTCTCTGGCGGCTGGTTGGAGTGTGCACCTCGCCCGGCCGGAATATTCGAGGCATTGACTGGCAAATTGGCACCTTCTGATTGGGTAGAGCAGTTCAACTGTCCACTAGAACAAACAGGCCAGGTTCTGAAACTACTTGCTGATAACGGAATACCGCTACAAGCTCACCGACGAGGTGATTTAATATCGGAAACAAGTTGACGTGGTTCAGCCCCAGGGTTACAATCCCCTGGTTTTCTGAGTTCAATTAAAGTATTTAGGAGGTAAAATTACAAATGTCTAATGTGAAGGAATTACTGAAGGAAAAACTGACTGCCGAAAACTACGACAGGCTAATGGCCGTAGATAACCCGAAGATGCACCAGTTTGTTGCTGATGCGATTGAGCTTACCGGCCCGGCCTCGGTCTTCGTCTGCACCGACTCCGACGAGGATAGAAATTATATCCGCGAATTAGCAATAAAAAATGGCGAGGAAATACCGCTGGACGTTCCCGGTCATACCTGCCACTTTGACGGATACCACGACCAGGCCCGTGATAAGGCACGGACAAAATATTTACTGCTGTCCGGCTCCGACCTCGGCGCCAATCTCAATTCAATCGAAAAGGAGGCCGGCACCGAAGAAGTCCGCTCTTTTCTGAAGAACTCTATGACTGGCAGAGAGATGTTAGTCTGCTTTTTCTGCCTGGGCCCAATCGATTCGGATTTCTCTACCGCCTGCGTTCAGATAACGGATTCGCCCTACGTTGCCCACAGCGAAACCATTCTCTACCGGTCCGGTTACGAGCAGTTCAGGAAAATCGGCTCTTCGCCCGAATTTTTCAGGTTCATTCACTCCGAAGGCAAACTTGAAAATGCTGTAAGTAAAAATATTGCTCAACGCCGGGTCTATATCGACCTTGAAGAAAACCTTGTTTATAGCGTCAATACTCAGTACGGCGGTAACACCATAGGCCTGAAGAAACTGGCCCTGCGGTTGGCCATCAACAAGGCCTCCAAAGAGGGCTGGCTGGCTGAGCATATGTTTGTCCTCGGCGCCCACGGCCCGGGTGGGCGGGTAACTTACTTTACCGGCGCATTCCCATCGGCCTGTGGAAAAACCTCAACCTCAATGCTGCCCGGACAAACTATTGTCGGTGATGACATCGCCTACCTGCGCAAAAAGGACGGCCGAATGTACGGCGTGAACGTTGAAAAGGGCATCTTTGGCATCATTCGCGAAGTCAACCCAAAAAATGACCCTATTATTTACGAGGCCCTGACAAGCCCCTACGAAGTTATCTTTTCCAACGTCCTGATTGACGGCGATAAGAAACCTCACTGGCTCGGTATGGGCACTGAACTGCCGACGGAAGGAACCAATCACGCCGGTAAATGGCACAAAGGCAAAACCGATTCCGACGGCAATGAAATTACCGCCTCGCACAAAAACGCTCGCTATTGCCTGAACATTCCGGATCTGAGCAATCGCGACCCGTTACTCGATGACCCGAATGGCGTGCCGGTCGGTGGTGTTGTCTATGGCGGACGCGATAGCGATACCCTGGTTCCTGTTGAGCAGTCCTTCAACTGGGCGGAGGGTATCATTATAAAAGGCGCCTCCCTCGAATCCGAAACCACCGCCGCGACGCTCGGCAAAGAAGGCGTCAGGACGTTTAATCTGATGTCGAATCTTGATTTCCTCTCGATACCGCTTGGCCGATACATTCAGAACAATCTGGATTTCGCTAAGGATATTGAGAATCCGCCTTTGGTTTTCTCGGTCAATTACTTCCTTAAAGACAAAGACGGCGAATACTTAAACGGTATGGCTGATAAACTGGTCTGGATTCTGTGGGCTGAACTTCGGGTGAACGGCGACGTTGACGGTATTGAAACACCGACCGGCCTGATACCAAAATACGAGGATTTGCAAAAGCTGTTCAAAGAGCACCTCGATGCGCAATATACTAAGACCGACTATGTGCAGCAGTTTACGTTCCGCATACCGGAAAACCTTGCCAAGCTCGACCGCGTCGAGAAAATCTACAAAGAAAAGGTTTCCGATACGCCGCAGATTCTTTTCGATACGTTTGCCGAGGTCCGCAAACGCCTCAAAGCAGCCGGCGACAAATACGGCGATTATATCTCGCCGTTTGATTTGGCAGCTAATTAAGTAATACCCTGGTGCCTGCACTGCTTCGCTAATGAAGCAATTGGGACAAAAGGCCTGGACTACAGGTTTAGAAAGGAGGAATATACGGAAAATGCGCCTAAATCGAGTCCGCCCCTGGTGGGTCAAATTATTGCTTCTGGTATTTTCGGCAGCCCTTGTCACTACATCAATAGCAGAAGGAAAATCTAACTCTAACATCATCGAACGTTGGGGAATTTTCGAACTGACACTAAATGGACCTGAAGGAGGAAATCCATTTATTGATGTAAAACTGAGTGCTGAGTTCAGGCAGCGCGGCCGGGCTTTTCGCCCTGAAGGATTTTACGATGGCAACGGTACGTATCGCATCCGCTTTATGCCGGATTCACCGGGCAAGTGGACCTATGTAACAAAAAGCAACCGCAGAGAGCTTAACGGAAAAAAAGGGCAATTCACTTGCGTAAAACCATCACCAGGCAATCGCGGTCCTGTTCATGTGCAAAAGACGTGGCATTTTGCCTACGCCGACGGTACGCCTTATTTTCAAATCGGTACGACCTGTTATGCCTGGGCACATCAGGGAAACGCGATGGAAGAACAGACACTTGCCACTCTCAAAGATGCGCCGTTTAATAAAATGCGAATGTGCGTCTTCCCCAAAAGTTATACTTACAACAAAAATGAGCCTGAATTCTATCCGTTCGAAGGACAACCGCTGAAAGACTGGGATTACAGCCGCTTCAATCCCGAATTCTTCAGGCACTTCGAGAAGCGTATCGGCGATTTGCGCGATATGGGAATTGAGGCTGACCTTATCCTTTTCCATCCATATGACCGCTGGGGATATGCAAATATGGATTCCGAGACCGACGACCGCTATCTTCGTTACATCGTGGCTCGGATGGCGGCCTATCGCAACGTGTGGTGGTCCTTTGCAAATGAGTATGACCTGATGAAGTCAAAGCAGACGGCAGACTGGGACCGCTTCTTCCAGATAGTTCAAAAGTACGACCCATACCAGCGTCTTCGAGGTATCCATAACTGTCACGGCTTCTACGACCACAACAAGTCCTGGGTTACTCATGCCAGCATCCAAAGCTCGGACCTTGTAAGAGGTATAGAATGGCGAAATAAATACAACAAACCAATTGTGTTTGATGAATGCAAATACGAAGGGAACATCTCTCAGGGCTGGGGTAGAATTACCGCCCAGGAATTAACCCACAGATTCTGGCTTGGAGCCATCGGCGGTTGCTATGTCGGGCATGGCGAAACTTACAAGCACCCCAAAGACTTGCTATGGTGGTCAAAAGGCGGCGTGCTGCGAGGGCAAAGCCCAGCCAGAATTGCCTTCCTGAAAAAGATAATGGCCCCGACGCCGTTTGCCGAGATGGAACCTCGTGAACTTTCCGCCGGCAACTATGTACTTTCCAAGACCGGTGAGCTTTATTTCATATATTTTACCAATCCAACAGCTATCACTTTCGAGCTTCCGGGCCCAAGGGCATACAAGGTTGACAGTATCGACACGTGGAATATGACCGTCACTTCATTAAGCAATGCCGGTCCCGGCCGTTTCAGCTTTACACCACCCAAAGCCAAGTATCTCCTGAGATTGTCTGTTTACGCCTCGGGCGAGAAAATGCGGCCTGACGTAAAAGCATCTGCCAATCCAACCGAAGGTACTACTCCCCTTAAAGTGAAATTTTCGACACCAACCAAATATAGGCTTCGCTGGGAATTCGGAGATGGAACATCCTCGTCCGAACCGAATCCTGTGCACGTTTACGAACAGCCGGGTCTATACACAGCAACGCTGACTGCTACCGACGACAATGGGCTTTCTGCCAGTACTGTTTTATCTATCGCTTCAGACCGGGCGACCGACTTACCCATAGTGCAAATCGGAAGTAAAGACGGCGATAGTCATCGTACAAAGCTCCACGGCAGGATTGTTCGGACAAAGGACGGATTTTATGATTTCGGGGACGGCGAGCCATGGAAATGGATTTCCATCGGCGACAAACCTGTCGAGGCAATGGAAGGATTACGTTCTTTTACTATTGTAGGATGGGCAAATCCCTCCAGCTTAAAAACGGGAAGCGGTGGTAACCGTATCGTGTTCAACCTGGACTATAATCGCTCAGGTTTAGATATGGTTTGCCTTCAGGATGGACGGCTTCGTCTTGCGGTCAACGAATGGCCCGATGGTGTTAATAACGACAGCTCATCGAAAAAACTGCGTACCGGGCAGTGGACTTTCTTCGCAGTTACATATGACCGAACCAGAGCAAATGATAATGTTCGCTGGTACTTCGGTGATGCCGATATACCCGCTAAGCTTGATAGAACGACCAGTTATAACCGCGGCGCTACGGGCAAGGCAAGCGGCACACTTACAGTCGGTAACTACAATGAAAGTATCCATCAACACGGCAAAGACCGGCAATTCCGAGGCCGATTAGGCGGTATAAAAATTTTCGGCAGCAGAATCGGGCCCGGCGGTGCATTGCCATTAACTGATATTCGCAAACACCAGCAACAGGATGCTCCCGAACTTTAGAATTTTGAATTTTCCCGAAAGGAAGTTTTTAGATGAAAAAGAAAACCATTCGTACAGGCATTATTGGTGCCGGCTTTGCTGCAACGTTTCATTTCGAATGTTTGAAAAAAGTCCACGACACAAATGTTGAAGTCGAAGGTGTATTCGCAACCGACACCGAACAGGCAAAATCCTATGCGGACAAACGGGGCATTGCCGCTTATGACAGCATGGAAAAGCTAATCGATAAAGTCGATGTAATCCACGTCTGTACTCCGCCGGTGGCCCACGAACCTATTGCGATAGCCGCCCTTGAGAAGGACAAGTTCGCCATCGTGGAAAAACCGCTCACCGGTTACTTCGGTGACGGCTCGGAGGACTTCAACGGCGATACTTTCCCAAAGCAGAATGCACTTGACCATTCCCTTGCGAGTATCAAGAGGATGCTCGATGCGGAAAAGAAAAGCAAAGGCCGGATACTTTACGCCGAGAACTGGATTTATGCACCGTCGATTCAAAAGGAGCGGGAGATTATCGAAAAAACCGGTGCGCAGGTTCTCTGGATTCACGGCGAAGAGGCACACTCCGGCTCGCACGCCACGACTTATGCCTATTGGAAGTTCTCCGGGGGCGGTGTTATGATAGGCAAAGGTTGCCACCCGCTGACGGCGGCGCTTTATCTAAAATGCGTTGAAGGAAACGCACGCAACGGCAAACCGATTCGCCCCAAAGCGGTATCCGCCCGCACAGCCGCTCTGACCCGGCTGGAAAACTTCGAGGACAAGGGCCATATCCGCGCAGACTACCACGATATCGACGACTTTTCTTTGATGCACATCGTCTTTGAAGACGGCACTATCGCCGACATCTTCGCCTCTGATATTG
>JABMRO010000393.1 GCA_013202635.1 Planctomycetota bacterium | reverse complement strand
GGCATCAGAATGCCCATCAACAGAGCTATGATCGCAATTACGACCAGAAGCTCAACTAATGTAAAACCTTTGCGTTTCATTTTTTTTCTCCTTTAATTTTTCGGAGATTCGCGCGACCGACCGTTCTTTAGCACATTTCGACAATCTCTTTAATAACAATAAGTACAACTAATTACCGGGTTCGTATTATGACAGTCCCTGTCAAAGAGTAACGCACAGCACCAAACGCCGTTTTTCGCGAATCTCCATTGTTCTTTTTTTCGCTCAAAAATGGTCGGTTCAAACTCATTCATAAAAACGGTTTTTTTATAAGGTTCGTCAAATCACTTCTTATTTCACTCCACAAGACTGCCCGCGGCTTCTGATAAAACCTTACTTTGCGAGATGTCTTCAGTCGTTTCTTTCATTCTGCCTGACAGCATTGATTCAAATTGCTCCCCGGAGGCAGCTTTAATAGCCTCGTGCTTCCCGGAAGCAGCGCCGGCCTGTGACAAGGCATCCAGCATGCCGGCTTGACTATATATGGCATACTTCCGGTGCTCTTCAGAAAGCTGCAATGCTTCTCTGTATTCTGCAATGGCGTCTTCCAACCGCCCGGCACTGAACATAACAGAGCCAAGGAGGAAGTGCGTGTCGGCGTTATCAGGTGCCAGACGCACCGCCATTGCCGCCGCTTCAAGCCCTTTCTGCATCTTACCCATCGCCTGCATGCAGCGCGACTTAATCATCCAGGGCACAGCCGATTTGGGGTGAATCTTCAGGATGTTTCCAGCCTGCAGAAGAGCCGTCTCTTTTCTGCCGGATAGCAGCAACTTCGAGCAAAAGTAGTACATCTCTTTCTCGGTCCTTTTCCTCAGGTCAAGAAGTGCCGGATTCCCCGGCAAAACAACCAACCCTTCCATGCAGTACTTCAATATGTCCAGGAAGTTTCTGGTGCCGTTTGACAACAACAGGTAGCTTGAGGCTTTGTGAACCCGCTCGTAGTCTGAAAGCCACTTTTTCCTCTCCTCCTCACTGAGTCCCTTCCAGTCAATATGTTCATAAACAGAGTCGTTTCTTACGCAGGAAATAAATCTCCTGAACATAGAGCAGCCGGCCGGCCGGTTAGCTGTAGTAAATTCAATGAAGGGCCTGAAGTCACTATTTATGGAAAAGGACTTGATGAAGCGCCTCAGGTCATTTTCATCACCAATGTAGCAGCTCATAACGTCCTTACTGTTATTAATGTTTATTTCGGAAAGACTTTTACCCACATTATCTTTCAACAACTCCCTGTCCATGTGCTTCGGCGAAAAATACTGCCACTGTTCCGAACCCACCACGAGAAAGTATTGAGCCGGGTCAGGAGTCATGTACCATATCGTAACGTGCGGAAAAACCTCCATCATCGTACCTACTATGCTGTTTAAGACAGAGATAGGCTCCACGTTGTGTGTGGGTATCCAGGAAATAAACAGCCCATTCTTATCAAGGCGCTTCCTGGCATCTTCAAAATATTCTTTAGCATAAAGAGACGAGTTCTCTGCAAAGTGCTTAGGATGGATGGAGTCATTGACGATGGCATCATATTTGTCGTCTGTCAGGTGCACATAATTTTTCGCATCCATATAAATCATATCTATTTCGTCGTTCAGCTTATCACCAAGATTAATATGTCTGAAAAATCTTAAAGAAAGATTCACCACCTCCGGAGCAATCTCAACACAGACTGCCCTTTCAAGCTCGTGGAGAGCCATACAAGCCGTGCTTTCGCCTGAGCCAAATCCGACGGACAACACCTTTTTCGCATTGCTGTTCAACAAAATCCCAAAATGTCCCAGCATCTTCTGGTCGCTGCGCCAAAAATAAGTATCGCCTGCTACTCTCTGGCCCGATGTATAAAGATACAAAGTATCTTCTTGCGTGTCCCTGTACAGGGACACCGTCGTTGAAACACCCTCTTCAACAGCCAAAAGCTCAAGTTGTTTTGGAAGCATCGGATTGCTTTTCACCACCGCATCAAACAAATCAGACGGCATTTTCAGAACGATTACCGTCAACAGGCCGGCAGTCGCCAAAAAACCAAACCGCCCTGCGGCCTTAGAGTTGCGAGCAAATAAGAGCCACATAAACCCGGCTATCCAAATTCCAGCCAAACCAAGAATCGACATTGAAAGCTGTGTCCCCAGGAGTGGGATAAGAATAAAGCCAGTCACAACCCCGCCCATAACAGCCCCTATAGTATTCGCCCCGTAGGCCGTCCCCGTGGACCAACCAACCTTATGCACACGATTGGCCCAGGCCTGCAAGGCTATCGGGAAACCTGCACCCATAATAATGGCAGGTACCATGAATAAAAAAATACTTTGCACGAGCGGCTTAATCATATAGGTCGAAAACGGTATAATCCTGTTAGCCAGTTCAACTTCTCGACCAATACCCGGCAGAACCTTCGACGTCCAGAGTATCAGAAACGGCAGATAAAAGATGCCGCACAATCCTAACAAAGAAAGTGTTACCGCAAATCCTGCAGCAGGGCACTTCAATTTTTTCACCAGTCCGCTGCCTATGCCTGCTCCGATCACGTTCCCCAGCAGATAAACTGTAAGCACAGACGAGAATACGTAAGTATATCCGCTCAACAGATGCACGACACTGCGCATCCAGAGCAGCTCATAGCCTATACTTATCGCACCACTAAGGAAAAAAGCGAAAACTAACACGAACATCCTGCCATCGGCCACCTTCGTCGCGACAACTTCGGCGCTATTGACCCGAGCTTCTTTGTCCTGTTCTTCAACTTCGAATCCGGAAAGTCTGGACAAAAACCATCCGCTGAAAGCCACAAGAAGATTGAGAACCGCCGCAACGTACAATGTACTCATGACTCCAATGGCCCGAATCAGAACAAATCCAGCCAGGAAGCAGCCTACAGCCGCTCCAAGAGTATTAAATGCATAAAGTCTGCCCACCAAACGGCCCGTTTCCTTTTCAAGCGAGGTGACAAACCTGCCCAAAAGCGGCAAAGTACTACCCATGAGCATCGACGGCACAATCAGAATCAACCCGGATATGATTACCTGGACTATCAGCAGCTCTCCATATGTTGGATTATATATACGATAGAACCATACGTAGAACTTATCTGCTATTCTCAGTCCCCATGGCAAAGATAAAACTGATATTGTAATGATGGTTTCCAGTAAAGCATACAACCGCAGACGCCTCACAACACGGTCTGAATATCGACCCATTATCAAGGCACCCAGCGCCAGTCCTCCCATAAAAGTCGACACAACAATGCTCGATGCATAAACCGTGTTACCGAGCGTCAGCTTCAAAAGCCGTACCCATACCACCTCATCTATCAGAGAACATGCGCCGGAAGCAAAATATATCAGCATCAGCCAGTTGATGCCTGCTTGTCTGGAGACGGCTGGTGCGCCACCATTCGATAAGGAAGTATCCGCCGGAATGTGGTCAATTACGGGCCTCTGAGTTTCACTGTCAACTATGTCCTCACTAACTATCTCATCAACAGTCATTCTTCGCATTTCCTATACTCCTCATAAGTCCATGTGCATTACCTGACTCAAATGGCCGCCAAAGATGTATCGAGGCGAAAGCCATTTCCTGCATCTCTGCGGTTGTCAAACAGCACAGGATGATTAGGAGGTCGCCTTAAAACCCAGGCAAGGACCCTGATCGTTCCGAGCACATTTTATTAATCTCTTAAAAAAAGAATAAGTACCACATACTATCCAAATCGCATTTTGAAAGTCCCTGCTACAAATAACACACAGCACCAAACGCTGTTTTTCGCGAATCTCCATTGTTCTGTTTTTTCGCTCAAAAACGATCGGTTCAAAACAAATTCATAAATTTGCCGGTAAGTTCCGCGCAGGCCAACCGTTCCACGTTCAAGGCTGCTCTTAGCTCAGTCGTGTAAGTGAGTTTCTCCGGTGGGCAGGTTAAGGATATGAAATAAGAAGGTAAATATGATGACGACTTAAATTATAATAAGTATTTCAAACCTGCCTGTTGATCTTGCTTTCAATATCGGCGCAAATCCCGCGCGCAAAACTTTTCTCCTTTGAAAAACACCAGCCAAACTGCGAAAGAACCTTTCTTTGAAAGGCAGGTTCAAGATATGAAAATAAGAAGGCGAATATGATAACGGCTAAAATTATAATAAGAATTTCAAACCTGCCTGTCTCTTTTATTCCTACGTCAAAACAATTTATTTGTTGATTAAATTCGTTAAATTTTTCTTATTTTCTTTAAATTTTTCTCGATGCTTTTATTTTCAATTCGATATCGCAGATGCGCATCAGATTTTTTTCTCTTTGATATCTGCTATAATCGTCCGGGCGGTCTTCTGCTGCTGCCTGTCATTTTCTTAGACGAATCGCCCAGCTCCCGGCGCATTTTCTCAGCAAGACCCAACAGCCGCTCGACAACATCCGGGTACCGGGCGGAGACATCGTTTTGCTCGCCTATATCTTTTTCAAGGTCAAATAACGACAGGCCGATTTTGCCCTGCTCATACTTAGTCGGTTGGCCGCCCGTACCGCCTTCGCGCCCGGCCAATGTACGGTAGCCGTGCGGCAGGTGCAGTTTCCATTTTCCGCTGCGGACCGCCTCGAGCGCATTGCCGCGATAATAGAAGAATGCTTCGTGCGGACTCTTTGCTCCGGGTTTGCCCGACATCAAAGGCCAGATGTCCTTACCGTCGATGGTATGAGCAGGCAATGCTGCGCCGGTCAGTTTCGCAACTGTGGGCAGAATGTCTATCGTAGCAGCCGGCTCCTTGCAGACCGTACCTGCGGGTATACGGCCCGGCCAGCGCATAATGGTTGACTCTCTCTGGCCGCCATCGAACGTTGTGCCTTTGCCTTCGCGCAGAGGTTTGGCCGAACCGGCATGGTCGCCGTAGCTCAGCCACGGCCCGTTATCCGAGCTGAATATCACTAAAGTTTTTTTATCGATGCCTAATCTTTTCAGTGTTGAGAGTATCTGTCCCGCCGACCAGTCAATTTCCATCATGACGTCACCATACAGGCCCTGTTCGGATTTCCCCTTGAATTTGTCGGAGACAAACAAGGGCACGTGCGCCATCGAATGAGGCAGATACAGGAAGAAAGGCCGGTCTTTGTTCTTCTCAATGAACCGAACAGACCGCTCGGTGTACCATGTAGTAAGCTGGGTCTGGTCGGGATTATATTCTATTACCCTTTCGCCTTCGATAAGGGGCAGGTCTGGATATCTATCGCTGGTCGGATGTTTCGGCCACATATCGTTTGAGTAAGGCAGGCCGAAGTAGTCGTCGAAACCGTGCCGCATCGGCAGGAATTTGGGTTGATGACCCAGGTGCCATTTACCGTAGCAGGCGGTAGCGTAGCCGAGCGGCTTTAGAACCTCAGCGATGGTCTTTTCGTCGGAGCTTATACCGATTTTTGCGCCAGGGCCGATTACATTGGGCAGGCTCACCCTCTGCGGATAACAGCCGGTCATCAAGGCTGCCCGTGAAGGAGTACACGACGGCGCGGCAGCGTAGAAGTCCGTGAACTTCACACCTTCAGCCACCATCCGGTCGAGGTGGGGAGTTTTATATCCTTTGGCCCCGAAAACACCAACGTCTGCGTAACCGACATCATCACAGAATATAATAATAACATTCGGCTTGTCTATATTAGAAGCCTGCTTAAAAGAACTTTCACAGCCGTTCAGCGCAAGCGCCGCCGCTGTCATACCCGCTGTCTTTAAGAAATCTCGTCTATTCATTGAATTTTCACTCCTTATACTAATATCTACTATGGCCTTGTTGTTTATATTTATCGAGCAGCTTTGTAAGGCGCTCCACTATATCAGGGTATTTGTCCCACAGATCATTTTGTTCATAAGGATCATCGCGTAGGTTATAAAGCTGTCCCGGGGTTCCGGGTTCCGGTTTTTTCCCGCTTGGACGGACCCAGCCTCCGGACGTTTTCGTATCAAGTATCAACTTCCACTTGCCTTGTCGAATTGAGAATACCCCAAAGACAGAATGATGAACAATAGCAGGTCGAATCGGCTCATCAAGCTTGGCGCCTAAAAGAGCAGGAAGGATGTTAAAGCTGTCCGGCCCGGCCTCATCAGGCAGTTCGGCCCCCACAACAGCGGCGCAGGTTGCAATCAGATCGGTCAAACAGATAACCTCATCACTGGTGCTGCCCGGTTTAATCTTTCCGGGCCAGCGGGCAAGGAAAGGAATGCGATGACCGCCTTCCCAGATATGCGATTTAGAGCCGCGTAACTTACCCGATGATTTATGATCTTCCCGGCCGTGCCGAGGGCCGTTGTCGCTTGTAACAATTAACAACGTATTTTCCGTCAGCCCCAGACGGTCGAGTGCATCAAGAATCTGGCCCACACACCAGTCGGTCCATACAACCATATCGCCGCGAGCACCGTCACCGCTGCGCCCTTTAACAAAATCCGGCGGCAGCCACGGAGCATGCGGTGAAGAAAGGGGCAGATATAAAAAGAACGGACTGGCGGGGTGTTTTTTACAATTATTCTCCATAAATTCGACGGCTTTGCCGGTAAATACCGTATCAACATCGGTGACATCAAAACCATCAGCCACCCAGCCCGGACGTGGACGGTAGTCGGCATGAACACTTTTGTCTATCAGCATCATCTTATTCGGTATCCCGACTGTATTTCTGTTCTGGATATAGCAAAACGGGCCATCAATTGTCGAACAGGCAGCGGTAAAATATGCGTAATCAAAACCCAAATCCGCCGGACCGCCGCTAACGGGCTTGGTGAAATCCACATTCATTCCCTTCTTAGGGTCTCCATCCTGCCACGAGCCATCAAAATACTTGCGCCCGTCTTCGGCGTTACCCACATAGCCGTTGTGTCGTGTCCAGCCCAGGCCCAGATGCCATTTGCCGATACAGGCCGTTCTGTAACCTTGTTTCTGTAGTAATGAAGCAACTGTGATCCGGTCCGGCTCTATAAGCGGATTTGTATAACCGCCAACGACACCGCTTTTGAGCCATGTCCTCCAACAGTATCTGCCTGTCAATACACCGTAACGAGTGGGGGTGCAAACCGCCGACGGCGAATGGGCATCCGTAAAACGAATGCCCTGTCTTGCCAACCTGTCTATATTCGGCGTGGGAATCTTTGTTTCGGCATTGTAGCAACCTACATCACCGTAACCCATATCGTCGGCCATAACAAAGACAATGTTCGGATGCCTGGGAGTTCTGCTGTTAACTCTGTTTGCAGCGCGAACACATCCCGGTACTGTTAATGCTGCGGCTCCCAAGCTCAGTGTCTTTAGGAAGTCACGTCGATTAAAGTTTGTTTTCTCAATGCTCATCATTTGTTGTTTCTTTTATGACCGCTTTTTTACCGGCCATGGTTGAACGGCACATCTGGCGGCCCATTTTTCATACATCGCCTTTAACTGTTCAAATGTTCGTGTATATTTTTTTGATAAGTCATTCAACTCAGTACGGTCGGCCTCAAGGTCATACAGCTCCCATTTGCCGGGATGCCTGGAGACCAGCTTCCACTTGCCCTTTCGGACGGCCCGGTTGCCCTCGTGCTCCCAGTATATCGCTTCGCGCTCTATGGGCTTACTGTCAAAGGCCGGAACCAAACTCCTGCCTTCCATCGGTATTATCCTGTTGCCCTTGTATTCGGAAGGATACCTTACGCCGGCTACATCGACACACGTGGCCATAATATCGATAAGATGCCCGGGTTGATGGCGTAGTTTGTCGTGCGCCCTTATTTTCGATGGCCAATGAGCAATCAGTGGCGTCGATATACCGCCCTCATGCACCCAGTGCTTGTAAAGACGGAAGGGCGTGTTGCTGGCATTCGCCCAGGCTTTGCCGTAGGCAATGTAGGTGTCAGCCGGGCCTGGTACCACACCGTAACCGGTTCGCACAGGACGACCTTCACGCGTAACCTTCGGCTGCATATCGTACTGCAGTTCATTTTTGTCCATAGGTTTCAATAGGATTCTTTTCGACGGATCCGGTTTGACCTGGCCGCGGCTTCCGTATTCTTCGGCACAGCCGCCGTTGTCGGCCAAAAAGAAAATCAACGTGTTCTCGAAGTCGCCCTTTCTCTTTAATTCCGAGACGATACGTCCGACACCCTGGTCCAGGCAATCGACCATCGCCGCATACACTTCCATACGGCGCTGGAACCACTGTTTGTTCTCAACCTCCTCCCAGGGCGGCACGATCGAATCACGCTGGGTAATCTTCCACTGCTTCTTTACAATTCCCATTTTTATCATGCGCTTGTGTCTTTCAGCACGCAGCGCATCCCAGCCTTGCGCATAGCGGCCTTTGTATTTGGCAACGTCCTGCGGCAGCGCGTGCATCGGCCAGTGCGGAGCGGTAAAGGGAACATACATGAAGAACGGATTATCCGAATTGTGCTCACTAATAAATTTGACGGCGTTATCAGCGATGGCATTCGTGTAATAAAAGTCGTCACTGTCAGGAGGTATCTGCGTATTGTCGCGGGTCAGCGAGCATGGGTCGTAGAAACTGCCTGCACCGTGAATGGTTCCGAAGAAGCGGTCGAATCCGCGCTGGCGAGGCCAGTTATGTTTCGGGCCCTCCGGTCCTCGGTACTTGGTTACGTGCCACTTGCCCGACATATACGTACTGTATCCCGCTAGCTTTAGCACCTCGGCGATAGTAACGCAGCGATTGTTAAGGTCGCCGCGATAACTGTCATAACCTTTGTCACTCATCATATGCCCGACGCCCGCCTGGTGCTGGTAAAGCCCCGTCATCAGCGAGGCCCTGGTCGGACAGCAGCGAGCGGTATTGTAAAACTGCGTAAAACGCACACCGCCGGCGGCAAGTCTGTTCAGATTAGGCGTGTGAATCTCACCGCCGTAACAGCCTATATCCGAAAATCCCATATCGTCGGCCATAATCAGAACAATGTTCGGGCGCTTGCGCCCGCCGGCAGACAATTCAGGAGCACCACCGCACCCCGGCATTACAAGCGAGGCCGCCCCAAAGCCCATGACCTTCAAAAAGT
>JABMRO010000392.1 GCA_013202635.1 Planctomycetota bacterium | reverse complement strand
CTCGGCTATTGTTATGAGCGACTTGGAAAGGAGGCTCAGGCAATCGAATTCTATCAGGACTGCCTGAAGTTCAAAAGCTATTTACAGCTTCCCGCCCAGCGGCTGGCCGCCATTTATTTCAAAAAGGGGCAGCCTGAAAAAACCATAGAGCAATATGAGATGTTGAAAAATGAATATCCCGACGACATATCAATGCTTGTAACGCTCGGGCATTTATATATTGACACCGAAAAATTTATGAAGGCCATCGAAACGTTTAACAATGCCATCTTAATACATCCGGACAATTTCCACAGTCAGGATGATAATGTGGACCAGCTTTTTGCCGAAGGTCAATTCCACGAAGCACTTGAGCAGCTCGAGTATTTATTACAGGGCCAACCCAACAGGGCCGATTTGCTTATGAAGCATGCCGATATCCTTCGAATGCTGGGCAACATTCCTGAGGCGGTTTCGCAATATGAAGAGGCTCTGCGTATCTGTCCGGACTTCTTAGAGGCAACAATTAAGCTCGGAACACAATATTTACAGTTACACCAGGAGCAATCTGCCGCACAGCAATTCAACAAAGCCGTTGAGATAAATGACAAAATAGTTGATGCTTACCTGGGCCTGGCGACTGCTCATAAATTAGCGGGTTATCTCCATGACGCAGTTGGAACGTTATCACTCGCCGCGGCAATACAGCCAAACAGCTCGATGTTATTCGCAGAGACAGCTACTTTGCGATTTCAGGACGGCCTTCGGAATAATTTGCCTTTTGATAACGAATATAATAATGTGCAGGATGAACCTGTAAATATTACCAGGACGGTTGTTGATGCACATCGTCAGCAAATCGCCCAACGTCCGCAAAATCCGGATTTACACTATCGGCTTGGTGTTTTAATGATGAGTATAGGCAGGATAGCTGAGGCCATTCAGTCATTTCAAACGGCACTGGAGATAAATCCTGATTATCACAGAGCCAGAAACAAATTAGCCATCTGTCTGTTTGAAATCGACCGCAAATCCGAAGCACTCGATCTTCTGCCCGGTCCAGGCCATCTCGATAAAGATACGCTCGATCTGCATTATAAGACTGCCTTACTTTATTGCGATAAGGTAAAATTCGCATCTTCCCTTATGAACCTTGAGCGTCACCTTGAGAATAATTTCGCCCGTCCCGATGCCGCGGTTAACATATCAATCGTCCTGCAGAACTTAGGCCTTTTAGACAGGGTAACTACTATGTGGGACAATCTTTCGGATACCGCCGACCAGGCGATTAACGCCGATTACCCATTCCAACTGTAGGCGTATCTCAAAGAATCAAATGAATCAAAACGGGCTATTTATGCCCGTTTTTTATTTTTTTCTTGCAAGCATAATGTGTTTCTTTTAGCTTATAACTCCTTACAATAGAGCGGTGATTATAAGGAGTTAACAATGATTAAAAGGCATATATTTAGTTGGTTCATTAATGGGAGTATGTGGTCATTTTTGGGTGTCATTCTTGCAGTTACTTTCTTCTATTTGCCACAATACAGAAATCCTTTCAATTTACATATCATTGTCGATTATGAGGTTGATCTTGTCGAAGTGAAGGAGCGTGTAAAAGACCTTCAGATACTCTACAGGGACGAGGATATACTCAACACCGACAGGCTACTTAAGCTTATACGCATTACATTTAAAAACGATGGTAAGACGATTCTTCAGCAGGCATATGACCAGAGTAAAAAGTTTGGGCTGAGGATTGAAAATGCAGTCCTATTGGATGTTGATGTGGAAAATTCAAATTCTGATTACTTAAAGGAAAACATTCTTGAGAAGTTACAAGAGCAATCTTACCCAGAGTCGGAAGGACCTATTTTCGATAGTGTTTCTGAATTGAGTTTGCCTAAACTTATTTTCGAAAAGGGCAAATATGTATCATTGAAGCTTTATGTGCTTCAGATTCAAAAGACCAAATCAGTCCGGTTTGTGCCGATGGGCAAGATAGCTAATATTGACCACATTTCAATTACCTATGATAATAAGGAATCTGCTGACTCATATATTAAGATGTTCATAAAAAGACTTTCCATTTTTGTTATGTATTTTGTTATTGCTTATTTTGTATCAGCGTTGATTGTTGTTCTGACAATGTATGTAATACTTAGAAGCGAAAGATATTCAAGAAAATTTAGAACGTCCAGATTTCTCAGGATTAACAGAAAGCTTACGGTTGAGCAAAAAAACATTGTCAAGATATATAGGACAATATGGAAAATAGCTCATACCAAATTACTCAAAGCTCTCTTAAAAGAAAGGTTGGTTGTTGACTTTCGCGTTTTCATTAAAGAGGAAATTGAGCGAACGATAACAAAACATCCTTACCTTATTCATGGATATTTCCTTAGAGATATAGAAAGATTTGAGGTAATGAAACTGCCGCCAGAGATATTTATTTTGAAGGAAGGAAAGATAGAATTGAATCAAGCGAATAAGGATTTTATTATAAGCTTCTTTCGTCAAATGAAACAATTGCCAGAGTAACATGTCGTGCTCTTTTTTTGCTTGCAAAATAAATTTATTGTGTGTAGAGTATTTCAGCCGTTGGTCCGAGAATGGATTGGTTTTTGTTATGTGGACTATTGAGCAAGCCAGGGCGGCCAAATATAGTCGCAGCAAGGGATTGCTTTTATTTAGTCCGATAGCCGAATGAAACATAACATATATTATGGGACGTTAGATATTGCGCATCAAAGAAGTGGCTCAGAATTGTAATTATTAAGGATTTAATGGATATTTAGGCTTTTAATTCTTGTGATTAATTATTCTGGGCTTTCTTCCTTATTATCTTCTTCAATCCTTATATAAGATATTTTTGAATGTTTGCAACGCTGAGTAACGGATAAATGGTTAGCTTGAATGATTTACAGTTTCAGCATCATTTCATCATATATACTCCTGTTCATAAATAAGTAACCGACATAAATGTATATATGATAATAACATAGAAGAATATATGATTATTGGAATAGCAGGAATTCATACATCATAGAAGATAAAATATCAATAATTTTGCAGGGATGATGAGGCGAATCGTTCAATTTGACCCAAAGTCCGATAAAACCTTACGTTGGATCACGCAGTGCCAAAGGTTTGCCTATGATTTCGTAATACAGAATCGCCCTTTTCAGTTCGTCGGGGTCTTCATAATCCGACAAAACTTCGGAAAGATATCTCGACTCGACAACTTCGGCAGGCATACGTTTACGTTTGCCTGCCAATCCAACAACGTTAGTGGTAAATTCCGAATGCGCTTTAATGCCTGTATCAATTTCTGATAATATTTCAAAGTCCGGTTGGACCTGTTGAGCTGGTTTCGATAATTTAGATTTTGCTGGTGCTGTTATGGGTTGAACACGATTTGCCTGTTTGGCTTGGGCAGCATATTTTCGAACAGCGGCCTGAGGATGGGCTGTTTGCTGGCGAGCCGTTTGGCCGGACGGGCGGGTTTCACGAGTCGGTTTGCCCTCGGCCACCTGCTGAATCTCTCTAAAAAACTGTTCCAGTATCCCCCTGCCGCCTGCTGATGGCTTACGTTGAGGCTTAAGGGCCTGTTGTTCCTGAGCCTGATCTTCGGCTTTCTTGCCCTTTGCTCTGATAAGAGCACCAAGTCCATAGACCGCCGCAATAACCACCAGGACAAGTATATTCATCCAGCCTTCGTCGCCGCCGCGGGCAAGTACAATTATTTGTGCCAATGAATAATACATATAATTAGCCTGTTAAGAACCTACTATTTTACCGTTGTTATTCTTTCTTTTTGGGTTTTGCAATGGAATCACGCATCGACGTATCGGCCATAATGTTTTTCATTCTATAATAGTCCATAATCCCGAGATTGCCCTTCTGGAAGGCCTCAGCCATTGCTAAGGGTATTTTTGCTTCGTTTTCTACCACGAGTGCCCGCATTTCCTGCTCGCGTGCGAATGCCATTGCACGGCGTTTTTCCGCCTCGGCCTGTGCTCTTGCCAGATCAGCCTTGGCCTGTGCCCCCTGCAGTTGAGCGCCGATATTTTCACCTACATCGACGTCGGCAATATCAATAGAGAGAATCTCATAAGCCGTTCCGGCATCAAGCCCTTTGGCTAAAACCGACTTGGATATGTCGTCCGGATTTTCCAAGACGCTCTTGTATGTTATCGCACTGCCAATAGTAGTAACAATTCCCTCGCCTACGCGAGCGATAATAGTTTCTTCAGTGGCACCGCCGATTAGTCTTTCGATATTGGCTCGGACGGTAACACGCGCCTTTGCCTTCAACTGAATGCCATCCTGAGCAACTGCATCTATCGTGCCTCTGCTCTTTTGAGGGTCGGGGCAATCGATTACCTTAGGATTGACGCTTGTCTGGACCGCCTCGAGAATGTCACGACCGGCCAGGTCGATTGCCGTGGCCGTCTGCAAAGGCAAATCGATATTTGCCCTGCTGGCGGCAATCAAAGCGCGAACAACGTTTGGAACATTGCCGCGGGCCAAATAATGGCTTTCCAGGTCTCTTGTCGTTAGTGTCAGTCCTGCCTGAATTGCGGTTATTTTGCTTATAACTATGGTATTGGTATTGACCTTTCGAAGCCACATTCCGATAAGCTCTGAGAATTTAACGTCGGCCCGCGATAGTTTAGCCTGCAGCCACAGCCGGAAGAATTTTAAGAAAAGCATCAGGAACACGAACACTGCAAGGGCAACGATTACCAGAAGAGCTATTCCAACAATTTTTATGGGGTCCTCTGCCGCCAGGATCATATTTATTAAGTTCATAGTTTTTGTCCTTTCATTAACTTTCTTCTATTGTACGAACGGTTAACTGTGTACTTTCAACATTGATGACTTTGACTTTTTTATCTTTTTCAACATATCCGCTTTCAGCTACGCATTCAACTCTTTGTCCTGCAAAATCACACATTCCAACCGGCCGCAGCGGTGTAAGCACAACACCGACAGCACCGAGAAGCTCTTTTAGTTCGGAAGTATCCGGTATAGCATCGCCCTGCTGCCGTTCCGGCGGAGTAAGTGTAACGCTTTTGCCGAATCTGGTCTTTGGGAATATCCTGTACGCAAAAATCAGGACCGTTGGTATCATTACGGTTGCGATACCTATTCCAATCCAGCCTGCTGTTGTGCTGTATTGAAAGAAAATCACTGCGCCGCCGATTAAACACGCCAGCGCGCAGAGACTTATCAATCCACCGCTCGGCACGAATATCTCAGCTATTATCAGGGCCGTACAGGCAAAATAAAGAAAAACCGCAAAAACCAGCCACCAAACCATAAGCTAATCCTTATTCAAATCTTTGTAAGCCCACCTGTGGCGGGCCGAAAATCTCCATTTCAGGCTCCTGTGCAAATATTATTGCACTATGGCCTAACTTTCTACTTTTTTGACGACCACTCTGTTGCCTTGAATCTCAATTATCTCAACTTTTGTGCTTTTGTCAAGGAAGTCGGCTTCAGCCACCACATCGATTATCGCATCGCCGAATTTAGCTTTTCCTGTAGGTCTCAGTTTCGAAACCACCTCACCGGCATCGCCCATTTTTACGCTTAGCGTTTTACTTTCGGGCGGAGTGGTCATGCTCAATGGTATTTCACCGCTTTGCCTTGGCACCGCCGGGGCAAGTATCAAACCGCTCAGGAACTGAATCCGCGGCAGATATTTTGACAACAGCCACGCCAGGCCAATAAATCCGGCAAAACCCAGCGCTAATCCAACGACCCCCCATGTGAAATCACTCCAGGCAATTGCATCCTGGGGCCAGGGTGGTTTGTCAGGTGGATTTTTGATAAGCATGCCGAATAAGCCTGCGAATATACATATTATTCCTGCAAAACCTGCGATACCGAAACCAGGCAGGACCAAAAATTCGATTAGAAGCAGAAGTATTCCTAAAACAAATATCGCTACTTCCACCCAGTTAGCCAGCCCGATGAGGTATTTGCTGCCGATTATGATTGTAAAGCATATAACCGCTGCCAAGCCGGGCAACCCCACACCCGGGGTGTTAAATTCAATATATACCCCCAACATGGCAAGCATAACAAGAACGGCCATTACCGCCGGAGAATTAATCCATCGAACCATCTCTTCCGACCAGTTGGTTTCAAGCACCATCGGCTCGCCGACAAAAGTTACACCATCACGTTTTTCTAAAAAGTCAAGAGCTCCTCCCTGGTCTTTCACCACCGCCCTTGCTATGCCGTATTCGAGAGCATCAGAGGCAATCAGCGTTAGCAGCTTACCGCTTTCGACAATTAATTCTTCGCTGTCCAGGTCATACTCGTTTGGGTCATCCGGCAGCCGCACGCTCTCAAAAAACTCGTACT
>JABMRO010000391.1 GCA_013202635.1 Planctomycetota bacterium | reverse complement strand
TCAACCACCCTGACATGACTCTCTTCGGCATTTTTAGAGGCCGCAAAGCGCTTCACCTCGACACGCTCCATGAGCGACTTGAACGGCTGACTTTCTTTCAAGGCCTGATGCAAGTACTCAACATCTTTCTCCGACTTTTCTCCAACGACTTTTCCCTTGATATACATGCTGGTGATTCTGGCAGGAACACCATCCACGACTTCGACCTTTTCAGCGACTACCAGCCGTGTTAATTGAATATTTACCGGGACGATTTCTTGAAGAGATCTGAGTGCCTGATGCCAAACCGTGCGTGAATCGCGCCATCCCTCCATATCACGAAGAAAAGCCTGGTAGTTATGTAATTCCTTTCGAAGATTGAGCACCATAATATAGTTTGGTCTGATTTGCTTCCTTTCCAGCTCAACGAGTAATCTATTTTTCTTGGCGGCTCTGGATCCGAACACAAGAGGTATCATAACGAACAAAAAAAGAATCGGAACAACAGCCGCCAGCATTTGAACAACAAACTTCTGTCTAACACTACTGCCGCTCCGGAGTTCTGAATCCAAAATCATATTGACTTGAAGACTCATAACTATCTATTCCCGTTGTTTGTCGTCGGTTACAGCCCGTCTACACTGACCAATGGACATACACATCTACGGGGCGATTGCCTCCATGACACCGAGTCCCGCCCCAACAGCTGCTGAAAAACGCGACTGCTGACCCTCGAACTCTTTTGGATAGACATCTGGAGACATACTCAAACCATCAAACGGATTCCAAAAATCCACATCCAATCCTATTGCAGATTTGATTTCATTAAGCCAGCCCTGAGATATGCCGCTAGGGGCAAATACACGTGTGACACGGCAATTCTCACGACGCTCCACAAAATGTCTTGATATCACCAACTGCTTGACGAACGGCGCTGACACATCCCGGATTATCTGAGAAATATCAAACGAACGATCTGATATAATATGTTGCGCCGTTTCACGATCAACGCCCAACTCCCGCTGAATTGCATCCAGAAAGACATACGTTCCTAAATCAAACTTTCGGATCAAAACGAGCTCCTTTTTATAGAAAATGCAAAAAAATGTGTGTCGAGCACCGAATTCAATGATCCCAACAGCTTCATCACTGTCAGTTTTATCAGCAGCATGAAGAAAGGCTGTCATCACAGCCAAGCAGGCCAGTTCAACGGAAACTGGTGCAGGCACTCCGGCCGGGAACATGTCACAAGCAGCTTCTGCCTGAGCATTTGGAATGGCTACGGCCAGCAGATTGGTTTCCGAACGCCCATGACCCTCATTTATAATACGATATCCAACGCGATAATCCTCCTGTACAATCCCGAACTGTTCCTGGATACACGCATCAATATCACCTTCTAACTGTCCGGGAAGGTTCAACAGTTTGACAACCGCCTCATCCGTAGGAATACAGATTGAAACATATCGGGCAACGAGATCTTTAGGTAGATGAAACGAGGAGCGCTTTTCCGTTGTTTGAGAGGCGTCCTTTCCGATTTCGACAGGCGGAAGAACATCAGCGGCAAGTATTGCGACGCCTTCACCCGTTCTTCTCATACGAACACAGTTAACCCCCGTATGATCAAAATCGACTGATACAAGATCACTAGGCCTTTTTGTTGATATTTTGTTGAACTGCGCCAAGGCCAAGCACCGCCCGATGATTGTCTTGATGTTTGTCATGATGTTGATGTTGAAATATACCACATTTTCCTTAAAACACAAAGGAAAAAAATGTTTTTTGGTGTTGACGTAGATCTAGTACTGCCATAGACTTCTGCATTTATAACATAACTTGAATGATGAATACGACCATGAAAACGACAATACCCAAAGAGGCGGATATTCGACGGTCCTGGTACCTGGTCAACGCTTCTGACAAAGTGCTGGGCCGAATGGCGGTTAAAATCGCAAATGTTGTCAGAGGAAAGAACAAACCGATTTTTACCCCTCATGTTGACACCGGTGATTATGTGATCGTCATTAACGCCAACCAAGTAAAGCTCACCGGAAAAAAGGAAACTCAGAAGATCTATTTGGATTATTCCGGGTACCGCGGCGGATTGAAACAAACAAAAGCTTCGGATGTCCGGACTCGCAATCCCGAACGGATGATTTACGACGCAGTAAGGCGAATGCTGCCCAAGAACCGGCTGATGCGGAGCGCAATTAAACGTCTTAAGGTATATGCGGGAGAGGAGCATCCTCATGAGGCGCAAAACCCGCAGGCACTGGACTTATAAAGCAAGGAGAAAGACACGTGACCAAAAAGAACGAAGGATTTACAGCAACTGGACGCAGAAAGGAAGCAGTTGCCTCAGTGTGGTTAGCCGATGGCTCTGGTTCTTTCATTGTCAACGGGCGGGATTTCAAGGAGTATTTTCCTAC
>JABMRO010000390.1 GCA_013202635.1 Planctomycetota bacterium | reverse complement strand
CGCAGCGCCAGTATCCGGTGCACTTTGTTTTCGGAGTTCTCCGCCGCTCTCATTAAATCAACCGCCGGCTCGGAAGTAGGCCACTCCGCCAGCGCACGAATAGCAGCACCTCTGCTGTCGATGTTTTTGCTGACTAAAGCTTTGCGAAGCCGGGGCAAAGCGCTGCTGTCGCCAATTTTACCTAATACGCTAAGCAGAGAGCATTGCTTTTTGACGTCCTTAACAGAAGGCAGAACTGCAAGCACCGCCTCGGCCTGGCGCTTCTTGTCCTCGATTTTATGAGCGACCGAGGCTACCATTTTCCGAGCTTCATTGCCGTCGGACGCACTTCGCAAATTCAACAGAAGCTCGACCAGCGCCGGCAAATGCTCCGGGCCGGCAACAACTTTTAATACTTTGAACGACTCGATTCGAACTTTGCGGTCCGAATCCTTTGCTGTTTTTAACAAGGTGCTTACACCCGCGGAGATATTGCGTTGGCCCGCGCTCTTAATCAGTTCAACTTTAGCCTTTGGCTCTGCCTTCGTAATCCCTGCCAAAATTGCTTCATCGACCTTTGAGCCTCGCAAACGATACAGGCTCTCGCGAGCGGCTTTTTGTTCGGCAGCTCTGGTCGCAGCCGCCGTTCGTGCCAATAAGTCAACGCTCGATTCATCACCCAATTGCCCTACCGCTTTGAGAGCCGCAATCCGAACGGATTCGTCTTTGGCATTCACAGCAGCGATAACAGCCGGCAAAGCAGCAGCGTCGCCGCGGTCGCTCAGGGCGGACAACAGTTGCACCTGACCGGCAGCCGAAAGGTTCGGCAGCTCTTTGACTAAAGCTTTTGTTACTTCTGTCCCGGGCATGTCCTTTACCATTGCTATGGCCACGGCCTGCATCTCCTGGTCGCCGCTTTTGAGGATGTCCAGAACTATCCCGACAGCTTCGTCCTGCTGCGAGGCTCCAAAGCAAACAGCACAACAATACAAAAGCAAAAGAGCTGATAAGCTACAAATCGTACGCTTGATTTTCATACTTTATCTTTACCTTTTCGCCGCGTTAAGCATACCAGTCAGTGCTGCGGTACGTATCGGCTTGGGCATGCCCGGTTTCTGTAACTCTTTGTAAATGGCCGAAGCACCGGCTTTTTTACCATCTGCAACAAGCTGGTCGGCACACCTCAAATAAGAATCCAAAATTAGCATTTGCAATTTACCGCTTGTCGTATCCTTCGCTGCCGCCAGAGCTTTAGTGGCCCTGGAATCAGCTATCTTACCGAGAGCGGCGGCGGCAACAAAAGCTATTTCCTTATCGGAATTGCCAACAAGTCTGCCCAGAGCGCGTACCGCTCTTTTATCACGGCGCTGACCCAATGAGTTGATTATACCAATCTTCGGTTTGCCATTTGCCTTCCTCAAAGCTCCGCGCAGTGCTTCATTGACCGCCGTTCCGGGTATCCGCTCCAGAGCATACCTTGCCATATCAGATGTTTCCTCATCCGTCAGCATATTACCCAGAACCGACACTGACTGACCTGTTCCAATAATGCTCAATTCCCTGCAAACAAACTGCTTGCCTGCCCGCGTTGAATCCGAAGTGAGTACGCCAAGCAAACTCTTCTCAATCTTTTTCAGCTCAGCAGATGAACTGTGTGCCTTTTTTATGATATCGCTCACTTCGGTCAGAGCCAAACGGCTCTGCCCCCAATCATACGTTTTTACCTTTTCCAGTAATTCCTGTAATGCCGCCATTTCTGTTCCCTTTCCTGAACTAACGATAGGTTTTGGTTTTGTATCAACTTTATAGTCACCAAACGCAAACTGAATGCCGTCGAGATAATGCCTCAATATCGCCCGGTTCCAAAAGATATGGTCATTGTGTCCCAACGAACAGTAGAATATACGTCCCTTGCCCCAGGTCTTGACCCAGCTTATACCGGTATCGGTATCAGTCGGTTTGAAACCTTTAACATTACGAGTAGTCGAGTCGCTCATATCCAGACTCATCAGAACACGCTGCTTATCCCGGGAATACAGTGGCGGGTCCGTTCGATAAATCTCGTCGTTTATCTTAAATCCTTCACCCTTAAAGGCCTTCATAAGCGGATGGTCGGGCTCATCAATTTTAATCGCCCAGGTTCCGCCGCCGCCCCAGGGATGACCGGTAAATTTCCCGCCCATCATTTCCCTGCCTTCCGGCCACTGGTTAAAATTATCCGTCGCTGCGTGGACACCTATTATACCTTTGCCGCTCTTGACAAAATCCATCAAGGCCTTACAACGCTCCGGAGTCCCTTTTAGGTCAAACATCAGACCCGTTGTATTATTCAGGCACACCGCGTCGAACTGCCTGAGCTTCCGGGGTGTGAATACCGAATAGTCGTCTGTAATAACTACATCGTATGCCCCGGTCTTTTCACCCATCAATTCGAGCGCTTTATTAACAACAGGAATCGATGTGTGGAAAAATCCTTCGCACCTCCAGAATACCAGCATTTTTCGAGGTTCTGATGTCCTTATGGTTGCCCTTCTCGGTATTGCGCTTTCTATCTTTTGCACTTCTTCGGCTGTTACCTCCCGCAGTTTAGCCGGGGAAGCCGCCTGCAAAGTGCTCAAAGGCAATGCAAAACACCACAGCCCCAAAAGCGCAATGGCAGTCAGCTTTCGCATCTTATTCATTTTCATTCCTTTCGTTTTTATCAAACATATATTTCAAAAACGACAACTCGTTTTAATTTACCTGTTTTCAAAGGTGCCAGGGACTGCGCATCGGCCGCGACAGCAACCTGTTAGCTTCATCGTCGTTGAGAAAGACTTCTGTCTCAGGGTCCCATCGCAGTTTCCGTTCGGTTAGCATTGCAATCTCACCGAGCAGACCCACGCTGATTGAGCGGTGCGCTATATCTATAGGTGTAACTGTCTTTTTGCGAGACCGAACGCAATCCAAAAAGTTCTGCTGATGGTCTCGACTGTTGTATAATTTGATTTCATCGGGACCAATGACCTCCTTTAATATATTGTCAGAGCTGGCCTCAAGCTTACCGCGCCTTACATGGATCCAGCCATCATCACCATACCAGACAGTTCCCATCCCCTTCGGCTGCTGGCGGTCGTTTGCTACAATCATTGTCGTGCCGTTCTCGTATGTACAGGTAAACTTATACTCAATCGGGGCATTGTAGATGCCATCTTTAGGATAGACGCCACGGCCCTCTATCTCAGCCGGGCCGGTATAGTCTAAGCCAAGGCCCCAATGCGCAATATCGATATGATGGCCCGCCCAGTCAGTGAGCTGCCCCCCGGAGTAATCCATAATCCACCGCCAGTTCCAGTGCATAACACCCCTGTACTGTACCCAGGGAGCCGGCCCCAGCCAAAAGTTCCAGTCAACACCCTCAGGAACAGGCTGTATCGGTTTATTGTCGGTGCCGCCGCCGGTTGGCAGACCGACCTCAACCTTATGCACTTTGCCAATCCGCCCGTTGCGAACTAATTCACAGGCGCAGCGAAAATTACGAACTGAACGCTGCCAACTGCCGGTTTGCCAAACCCTGCCATAACGATTGACCGTATCAACCATAACCCGGCCTTCACGGATCGTCCGCGCAAGCGGTTTTTCACCGTACATATCCTTGCCGGCCCGGGCAGCCATAACTACAGGAATCGAATGCCAATGGTCTGGAAGCGCCAATGATAATGCATCAATGTCTTCGCGCGCTATCAATTCGCGGAAATCAAAATACGTCTTGCAGTTATTATTTCCATACCTCTTGTCCACAGTTTGCTTGGCCTTGTCGCGATTCCCCTTATCAACATCACAAACGGCCACCATTTGAACTTCCTTCTTGCCTAAGAATCCACGCATGTTACCGGAACCCTGGGAACCTACGCCGATGGCGCCCATCACTATCCGATTGCTCGGAGCTATACTACCGTCTTGACCCAATACCGAGGAAGGAATAATAGTCGGAAATACTATTGCACCTGCAGCAACACCTGTCGCATTTTTCAAAAACTGACGCCGGTTAATATCTTTTTTACTCATCATAAAACCCTCTGATTCATCCTGTCTAATTAATAACTCACAAGAATTAATCACCAAGTATTATTCATTTATAAGTGCCATGGGCTTCGCATCGGCCGCGACAGCAACCGGCCGCCATCGGCATCACCGACAAACACCTCGTCTTCGGGATCCCACTTCAGCGGCCTGCCAAGTTTGTACGCTATATTACCTAAATGGCAAACGCTTACAGAACGGCAGCCGGTCTCTATATCACAAATCGGCCTGCTGCGTTTGCGGATGGCGTCCAGCCAGTCAACATAATGATTTCTGCTTTCGTAAAGATGTATTTCATTGGGACCGATTTGCTGATTCTTCAGATTCTCCGGCCAGGTACGAATATGCCCGCGATTGACTTCGACCTTGCCCTCGGTACCGGTGAACAAAACTCCGTTGGCGTTATCGCGGGTCATCGTAACACCGCCGGCATATTTATAAGTAAGCACCTTGTAATCTTTACCGTCGGGAGGGATAATTTCAACCGGACCGCTTTTGTCCATACCCATACCCCACTGTGCAATATCGAAGTGATGCGCGCCCCAGTCGGTCATCCCGCCGCCGCCAAAGCTGCTGTGGTTTCGCCAATTAGGAAAGCCGTCAAAGCTCAGATGAGGTGAGAATTCTGAGTTATACGGCCTAAGCAGCACCGGGCCTAACCACATATTCCAGTCGAGATAATCAGGCACCGGTTGCCCCGCCAAAGGTTTGTCCCCAGGAGGGCCACCAACGCCAACGGTTACATGCTGTAACTGGCCTATGTAACCGTTAAGGACCAGCTCGCATCCTAAGCGGAAGTGCCAGTCCGAACGTTGCATGCTGCCGGTCTGAAAAACCCGTCCGTAACGTCTGACCGCATTGACCATAGACCGGGCCTCGACGATAGTTTGCGAAAGCGGTTTCTCGCAGTAAATATCCTTGCCGGCCATAGCAGACTGAATAACTGTAATGGCGTGCCAGTGGTCAGGAGTGGAAATTACAACCGCGTCAATATCATCTCTGGCAAGCACCTCACGAAAATCGCCGTAGGTATCACAGCCTTTGTATGAGCCGCCGTTCTTGCCGGAATAGTGGTCTTCGACTATTTTTCCCCCGCGTGCCAGTTTTAGTTTATCAACGTCGCAGGCGGCCAGAACGTGTGTGCCGGGCGAATTCAGAAAAGACCGCATCAGATGCTTACTCTGCTTGCCCGCACCGATAAAGCCCAACGTAATTCGCTCACTCGGCGCGGTACCACCGGCCCGACCAAAAGCAGACGCAGGAACAATATACGGAAAACTTACAGCAGCCGCTGCGGTGCCCGCTGCTCTTTTGATAAATTGACGTCGATTAATTTCTCTGTGCTTTATCATAAAAACTCCTCATGCTTCGCAATCAAATGGCAACTGATTCTCAACCTTCCTGCCAAAAAATTATAAAATCATATCAAATTAAATAAGCAACGAGTTTACTCATTTCAATAATCAAAAAGTAATTTCACAAGTGCCACGGACTGCGCATTGATTTTCCGAGCAAACTCGTTGCTGTCTGGTCATCAAGTATTTCTTCGGTTTGGGGGTTAAAGCGTATCTTGCGCCCCAGCAGCATGGCAATCTGCCCCAGGTGGCCCGGCGTCGCCGAGCGGTGTGCAACCTCGCAAGGCGTTAGAGTAGTCTTGCGACTCTTGACGCAATCAAGGAAGTTTCGCCAGTGGCCCGGCGAATGAAACAGATGTATCTCATCAGGACCGAACTTCTCTTCAAGCAGCATTTTGTTCTGCGCATTTATATTGCCACGATTAACCCAGACCCATCCGTCTTTGCCTATCCACTTTGTCCCGCCGCGAATGTCGCTGTGGCCGCCGGCGATAACCATCGTAATCTCGCCAGGATATTTCGCCGTCAAACGATACTTTGTCGGGCTGTTCCACAAACCTTCTTTCGGATATTCCCCGGAACCTTCTATCTCGTAAAGCCCGCCATAGTCCATGCCCATACCCCAGTGGGCGATATCAACGTGATGCCCGACCCAGTCCATCAACTGGCCGCCTCCATGGTCGAGTACCCATCGCCAGTTCTTGTGTACACGTGCCGGACAATACGGCCCGTATGACGCAGGGCCAAGCCAGAAGTTATAGTCCAGATCTTTAGGCGGAGGACAAATCCCTTCCTGCCCCTTGGTATTGCCAAAGTCGCTGTGGCCTGAAGGCAGCCCCACTTCAACGGTATGTACCTTGCCGATACGGCCATTGCGAACCAGCTCACAGGCAAAACGAAAGTTGGCCTGCGAACGCTGCCAACTGCCCGTCTGCCATATCCGGCTGTATCGCTTGACAGCATCACACATAGCTCGGCCCTGCCGCAAATCATGCGAGAGGGGCTTTTCGCCGAAAATGTCCTTGCCGGACTTAGTAGCTTCTATAGCCGGAACCGCATGCCAATGGTCGGGCAGACCAAGCGATACCGAGTCGATATCATCGCGCGCCAACAGTTCTCGATAATCCGCATAAGCCGCACAGTCTTTGTTTTTGTATTGACCGTTGACTCGATTGACAGCGCTTTGAAGATGGTTTTTGTCCACATCGCAGATGGCAACAATTTGACAATCTTTTTCCCGAAGGAATGAGTTCATATTGCTGCCGCCCTGCCAGCCTACACCGATGCAGCCCATAGTAATTCGTTCGCTCGGCGGTACATTGTCGGACTTACCCAAAGCCGACGAAGAAACAATATATGGAAACCCCACCACCCCCACAGCGGCGCCGGCGGCCCTTTTTAAGAACTCTCGCCGGCCCAATGCGTTTCTGTCAGCCATAATCAACCTTTCTGTTACTGCTATTTCTTCTCGAACGCCGCATCAAAGGCAACCTGCGACGGCTTGAAGTCGGCCTTTTTGAAGAACTCACAGGCCTCTGCTGCACCGTGCTCACGGTCCATCCGGCTGTCTTCCCACTCGACCGAGAGTGGACCCTGGTAGCCAACATCGTTAAGCGCTACGATGATTTCCTCGAAATTAATGTCACCGTGACCGATTGAGCGGAAGTCCCAATAGCGGCGCGGGTCTGCGAACTCGGTATGACCGCCGAATACTCCAACAGTACCGTCCCCATGTCCCCACCATACGTCCTTCATATGGGCGTGATATATACGGTCCCCGAAAGTGCGGATAAATTTAACGTAATCAACACCCTGGTAACCAAGATGGCTGGGATCATAATTGAAGCCGAAACACTCGTGCCCATCGACCGCTTCGATGGCACGCTCGGCTGAGACAATATCAAAAGCTATTTCTGTCGGATGCACTTCAAGACCGAACTTAATGCCCAGTTTCTTGAATTCATCGAGGATTGGCGTGAATCGCTTGGCAAAATCATCGTAACCGGCCTGAATCATATCCTGCGTAACCGGCGGGAACGAATAAAGCATGTGCCATATCGAACTGCCCGTAAAGCCGTTAACAACCTTGATACCCAATTTCTTGGCTGCCTTGGCTGCTTTGATGACTTCCTCCGCCGCACGCTTCTTGACACCCTCAGGCTCACCATCGCCCCATACCTCCGGTGCTAAAATCGCCTTATGACGATCATCGATGTTATCGCATATCGCCTGTCCATTCAAATGTGTCGATATCGCATAAACTTCAAGGCCCAGCTTTTTCAGCATATCTCGCTTGGCCTTGCAGTAGCCGTCATCCTCCAGGGCCTTGTCCACCTCGAAGTGGTCGCCCCAGCAAGCCAGTTCCACACCGTCATAACCCCAGCCTGCTGCTTTTTTAGCTAATTCTTCCAGCGGCAAATCCGCCCACTGGCCCGTGAAAAGAGTTACAGGTCTTGCCATTTCTAATTCTCCTTATAAAAAATTGTCTTCAAGCTTTCCGTAAAATTATTTCTTACTATCGAGAAAAACTACATACAAGCATTATTCTATTGCAAATTCCTCCAGTTAGATTACAAAACCAATATAACCGTATTTAATAAAAGAACTTACACTCAACAGGCTGCCTTCCCTTGGCAACAAGTTAAAATCATTGTTACATTATAACCTTCAGAAGTTGATAAGCAATTCAAATTTTCTTCCACTTCTTATATATCAATCTGCTATTTAATGCCAGAATCAAAACGGCAATCGTAACTTTATCAAACCTACAGTGGCACTATCCAGATGTTGCGGAACAACACCTCGTTGCCGTGGTCCTGTAAAAGAATGGGGCCGGGTTCCAGCCCTTCAGGCCGTCCGGCACCGGTTTTATTATCCAGTTTAACATCATCATGAATTAAAACACCGTTATGCCATACGGTAATACGGGCTTTCTCTGTCTTCCTGTTACCATCAAACCTTGCGGCATGAAAGATAATATCGTAACTCTGCCACCTGCCCGGCATCCTGCAGACATTCTTGTCCGGCGCTCTAAACTTATAAAGCGACCCGCATTCATTTTTCTTCGGTTCCAGACCGTAGGAGTCGAGAATTTGCAGCTCATAGCGGCGCTGTATATAGATTCCGCTGTTTCCCCGACCCTGCCCCTTAACGTTCGGAGGCAACTGCGGCGTCTTGAACTCGATGTGCATTTTGAAATCCCGGAAGTTACGCTTCGTCATTATGTTGCCGCTTTTGGGTGTAATCTTCATCGCTCCGTCGACGATTTTCCAGCCGACGTCTTTGTCGCCACCGGTCGTCCAATGCGAGAAATCTTCACCGTCAAAAAGGATGATCGCGTCGCCGGGCCGTACCGTCTCAACGTCAACCTTCGGCGGATGGGCATAGTCGTTCCAGACTTGCTCGGTTCGCTCGATGTCGATCTTGCCCTCGTGCACGTATTGGCGATACCGGAACACATGATCCTCGCCGGGCTTCAGCTCGAAGTCCCCCGCCTGCACGGGCACCCAGTTGAAGAACACTTCCTGCTCGAATCCCGGCCAGATTCGCATCGGTTCTGGATGCCGGAAGTTCTGCGGATGGCTGAAGAACGTCACACCCTTCCATTTTCCGTCGGTGACGCCCGACGTGTCGCACCATCGGGCTCGCGTGGCATGGCCGTCCTTGCGGGTCTTGCCCTCACTGGTCAGATAAGCTGCGGTCTCGCCCTTCCAGTCAGCGGTGGCGCGGAAGCCGAAGCCGCCGTAGCGATACTCCTCGAGCAGCAAGGGGCTGTCCGCCACGCAGCGCTGAGTCGAGACGAAATCCCAAAGCCAGTGTCCGCCGCCGAAATTATAAGCACGGACCTCCCATATCTCTTTAAGAACGACTTTCTCGCCAGCATCGGTATTCAGCGCCACGTGATCGTGCTCGGCCTGAAAGCCACCGAAGATGATTCCGCTTGACGTCGAGAGGAACTTTTTGAAACGAACCGTCCCCTGACCTGAGCCAAGATTCCAGAAATCAACTTCCTTACCTTCGAATTTGGTTTTGGTCCAGGGCATCCATATGCCGACGTGGTGATAATGGTCCGGCGGATGGATGTTCGTCAACACCGATCCCGAAGGCGACCACAGCGGATGGATAAACGCGCTGCGGTCGTATAGCTTGCTCTGCCCTTCCGGCGCCGGAACAATCGCGTGATGGTACCTTAAAATCTTATGGATACCGCTCGGTCCATGTGTTTGTATCTGCAAGAAGGAATCGTTCTTCACCGCCCGGACGTACGGCGCGTTCTCGTAGGTCACATCAAGTATAAGCCCTAGCTCTTTAACACGCTCAATTTCGTAGGTGATTTTACTTGCCGCTTGCGTTTTCCCTAAAAGGATCCACCACAATCGCGGCGGTGAGCCCGGTTCGAGCTGCGACGGAATGAGAATCCGCTTGGAACCTTTGATTTCGATTAAGCGAATCTTATCCGTCGGAAAGCCCACCGGTACACCCGTGAGATCCAGCGACACTGGTGTACCAAAGCGCATGTAATCGCCCGTCTCGACAGTGAACCTGGCCAGCGGCTCACCGTAAGCGGTCGACCGAAACGGTAACAAGGAAAAGGTCAAAAGAAAAATCAAGCATATCAGTGTTGAGATGGGCTTTTGCATCGTTGCCCTCCTTTCGGTTCAGGCGGTTTGTTTATATTATTTTAGAGCAAAACAAGAATTCTACTATTAATACGTGGTTTAATCAAGGATTATCTGGGAAATTTTAGCATCGAGGACGCACGCAGTGAACTATAGATTCTTTGCGCCCCACAGTTCATCATCTCGCGCCGGAAACCTTCCCCCCAAAATTAGAAAGGAGTTTATTTCTCTGGCTTAGGTGCTTTTGCCGTAGAGCCAGTGCGCATCGGTAAATTTGTAATCTACTATTTCATTCGGCGTGAAAAATGACTTGATTTCCTGCTGAGCGGATTCAGGGCTGTCCGAACCGTGAATGAGATTGTATCTTTCGGAACTGCTGAAGTCCCCCCTGATAGTGCCCATCTCGGCATAGTAACCGAAAGTCGCCCCCATCATCTTGCGGGTCATATCTATAATACCATCAGCTTCCCAGACCATTACAAGCATCGGGGCCGAAGAAATATACTTTACAAGAGGTTTGAAAAACGCTTTTTCGCGGTGAGCCGAATAGAGTTGATTAGCCTGTTTTTCAGATAGTTGCAAAAATTTCGCAGCTACAAGTTTAAGGCCTTTTTTTTCGAACCGTCCGATTATCTCACCCATCAGATGCCGCTGCACAGCGTCCGGCTTGATGATAATTAAAGTGCGTTCAGCCATTGAAAAATATTTTCGATTTCCAGTCTCAGAATCTTAAAACACAAATCGAAGTCCTGAAAATTATACTCCCTTAGCAACAATGTAAATTTCGACTCGTCTGTTTTGAGGATTACCTTTTTTATTGGGCTTATTTTCTACAAAAGGCCGATACTCACCAAATCCTCGTACGCTCATCCGCTGAGAATCAATTTTGCTGCTGCCCATCACGTTCAGCACCGATATCGCCCTGTGCGCAGACAAGTGCCAGTTGGTTGGATGCTTCGCACGAGTTTCAGGCCGACCGATGGGAATATCATCCGTGTGCCCGGCTATGATAACGTCGAATTTCTTAGCCTCTTCGGAATTCAAAATCCCGCAAAGCAATTTGACGGCCTGGATTGCCGAAGACTGTACCTTGTCACTGCCCTTTTCAAAAAGCAAATCGCTCTTGAACTTTACTAACCCTCGGCTCGCATCGTACGTTACCATATCGGACCCTTTAGCAAAGTCCTCTAACATTGCGCTCAGCTCCACCGGCAGTGCCGCTCCGCCTAAAAGCAGTTTTTCCTGCATCGAGGCAATCAGCTCTTGCTTTTTAGCTAAGTCTTCCTCAAGGGCGGCTATCTCTTGTTTCAGCGACTCTATATTAATATCACTTTTTCCCTGAGCCGAGGCAAGTTGGCGTCTCAACTGCTCAAGTTGCAGCGAGCCAACTTGCAGCTCGCTCTCAAGCTTTGCTATTTGTCCTCGCTGGGTGTCGTTCTGAATTCGAAGGTCCTGAAGTTCCGAGCTGCACCCGGTCGCCAGAAAAACACAAACACACAAAAGAAAAATCAATGAAAGTTTGACAGTTCGCATCATTCAATCCTTTCCATAAGATTTAAGACAAAACTACTCTGAACATCCTTATTATAAAAAAGCTCTTCACCTCCGAGCTATTAAAGCCCGACAAATTCGGCGTCTTTCATCACCCTCATTCATAAATAACCCTATTTGTCTATATCCGTCAAGAATAAACTTACAAAATATTGGCACCTTTACTAT
>JABMRO010000389.1 GCA_013202635.1 Planctomycetota bacterium | reverse complement strand
GCAATGGGCGTTGGCATTTCCTTATCAGTTTTGGTGGCAGCCGTTGCAAACGCCGGCGGTATTGGAGTTATTGCCACCCCTGGAATCGGTCAGTTTGAACCCGATTGGGACAAAAATCCCAAGGAGGCAAACAAAAGGGCCTTGCAAAGAGAAATAAGAAAGACAAAGGCCAAGACAGACGGGATTATCGGCGTAAATGTAATGGTGGCCCTTTCAGATTTTGATGACCTTGTGCAATGTTCTGTGGATGAAGGGGTGAATATGCTCTTTCTCGGTGCAGGACTTCCATTAGGGCTCCCTAAGACACTACCGCTCGATAGGCTGGGTGAGCTCGCTACGAAGTTTGCCCCTATAGTGTCTTCCGCCAGGGCGGCTAAGTTAGTATTTAGAGCCTGGCAGAAACGATACAACCATGTGCCCGATGCCGTGGTTGTAGAGGGTCCGTTAGCCGGAGGGCATCTCGGCTTCAGAAAAGACCAGATCGATAATCCTGACTATGCTCTGGAAAAAATACTGCCGGATGTAATTACTGTCGTAAAGTCTTATGAAGAGCAATTCAACAAAAGCATTCCGGTCATCGCTGCTGGCGGAATATATACAGGTGCTGATATTCATAGATTCATGGAGTTAGGAGCCCAGGGAGTCCAGATGGGAACCAGGTTTGTTGCAACTTATGAGTGTGATGCCTCCATGGAATTCAAAGAGGCGTATCTGAACTGCAAAAAAGAGGATGTTGTCATAATTGACAGCCCCGTGGGATTGCCCGGACGAGCCATACGGAATCAGTTTCTTGATCGGGTGTCGTCAGGCGCTAAAGAAAAATTCAAATGCTCCTGGAAGTGTCTGAAAAGTTGTGATTTTAAGAATGTGCCATATTGTATTGCCCTTGCGTTAACCAATGCCAAGAAAGGAAACCTTGAAGAAGGATTTGCTTTCGCGGGAGCTAATGCCTATAGAGTAGATAAAATCATTTCCGTTAAAGAGCTTATTGGGACGTTAGTTGAAGAATATATGGCCGCAGCAATGCAGCGTTCAACAAAATCCTAATTGCCGACATAAACGTTCAGGTAAATCTTTGAGGCCGGTAAATAGAACTCGAAATGAATATATAGGTGGGGAATTTGTCACGTGAGACAATTGAAGACAGCTTTTTTATTTCCAGGACAGGGTGCTCAGGTTGTCGGGATGGGCGCCGAAATAGCGCATTCTTTTCCTGTAGCGGCGGAGATTTATGAAAAGGCAAATGACATCGTAGGATTTGACCTGAGTGGACTTTGCTTTGAGGGCCCTGCCGAACAGTTAAACAGTACGACGATTTCGCAGCCTGCTATTTTTGCGACGTCTGCGGCCATATTGGAGGTCTTGAGGACAAACCCCGCCGCGAGCAGTATAATTGCGGATGTTACAGCAGGTCTCAGTCTTGGTGAATATACGGCCCTTTACGCAGCAGGGGTGATTAGTTTTGAGGATGGACTCGTTCTTGTTCACAATCGCGGCCGGGCGATGCAGGAGGTCGCTGACGCCACAGATGGGGCAATGGTCGTCATTATTGGCCTTGACGAAGAAAAAGTTCGTGAGCTTTGCGCTGAGGCCTCTGAAGGCGATTTGATTGTGCCCGTTAATTTCAACTGTCCGGGACAGATTGTGGTAAGCGGCAGCATATCAGCTTGTAAACGGGCTGAACAATTAGCCCAAAAGTATGGTGCAATGAAAGCTGTCCGGTTAGAGGTTGCGGGGGCTTTTCATACGGAAATGATGTCCAGTGCGGCCGAAACCCTCAGAGAAGCATTATCTAATTGTGAGATTTCAGAGCCGTCGGAAATCAAAACTATCGCCAATATTGACGCTGAGTATTATTTGACGAGTGAAAAAATAGCAGACGGCCTGATAAATCAGTTGACTTGTCCAATTCTGTGGCAAAAATGTATGGAACGGCTTATAGGCGATGGTGTCGAAAAGTTTTATGAGATCGGGCCGGGAAGGGTCCTGACAGGGCTGATGAGAAGAATCAACAGGAAAATAAAGGTTGTTAATATCAGCACTTTGCAGGCAATAGAGGAATTGTTATCACAATCCACCGCAAGAGGCGCTGGAATAAATAGTTGAATGCCGTTAATTTGGAGATTTTAAGGATGTCTGAAAAAAGACTGGCTGTTGTAACAGGCGCTGCCAGAGGGATTGGCCGGGCGATTGTGCTCGAATTTCTAAAACAGGGTCGAATAGTTGCCGGGCTGGATATAAACGCCGGGCAGCTTAGTGAGCTTGAGGATGTTGTAAAAGAAGCCGGTTTTACAGTTGTTACAAAATGTGTAGATATAACTAATACCGAGCAGTTTACCGAAGTACTTGAGTCTCTTGCCAATGAATACGGCGGAATAGGGATTTTGGTCAACAATGCCGG
>JABMRO010000388.1 GCA_013202635.1 Planctomycetota bacterium | reverse complement strand
TCCGGCATCGGCTCGGCCGGCAGTTTTGATTTGCCCGAACCGGCAGAGTCCATAGCACAGCGGCTTTCAATAAGCCCTGAGCAGCTGCAACAGATTTGCCGGAAACTGCCTGAAACTGTCAGACAAAAGAGTAACATTTTAGGCCTGTATCTACCGAAGGCCGGGGCAAATTATTGTAAGATTGTTCACACTGCCGCCGCCCAATTAGCCCGACAACATACAGAATTGTCCGGCGAAAATCGCCGGCTGCAAAGCGATTCGAGCCATCTCGATTTTATAACAGATTTCCTTCTCAGTATAAATTCGGTTAGTGGAGCGACTGATATAGCAGAAAACTTTGCAGCCCGCTGGCAGAAGTTTTATCAAACAGGTATGGTCTGTCTGTATTTAGCGCCTCGGCGCCGCTCGCAAACACTTGAAGCCGTGGTCGTGGAAGAACTTTCGCAAAGCAGGATGGTTTGCTTAAACGCCCCTGCCGAAACATCCGTCATACCAAAAACGATAGCAAACAACTTCGCGATTCTGGATGCCTATGATTATATCGACTGGCTGTTCGAGCAATTAGACGTTGACTTCGATGTAAATCGAACAAAGTTGATGCCGTTGCTTTCAGGCGGTAAAGCAATCGGAGTAATCGCTTTCGAGCTTCATTATCCGCACGATGTGGAGCTGTTCGAGGAAAAGTTCAGGACATCCGCCTCGATTGCAGGGACTGCTTTAGGTATGGCCCTGGCGCAACAGAGACAGCAGCACTTCGCCGAGCGTTTTGCCCTGCTTATTTCGGATAGTCAAACTCGGAGTGCTCCTGGAGAAAACTCACTGAATGCTTTAGCTGAGATGGCGGCTGGCGCGGCGCACGAATTAAATAATCCATTGGCGGTGATATCAGGCAGAGCGCAGTTGCTTGCTGAAGCCGAGAGCGACCATGAAAAGAAAAGAATCCTGGAACAGATTTATGAAAACTCCAAAGAGGCATCTGCTATTATCGAGAACCTGATGGGCTTTGCTCAGCCGTCTAAGCCAAGAGCTACCAGGACAGACATTAAACAGATGCTTGATGAAGCTATAGAGTTCGCAAAGCAAAAAACAAACACCGCTCAAATCGACGTTCAAATTGAAATTGCAGAGGATATCGAAAGTGTCTTTGTGGATTCAGCACAGGTTGTATCAGCAATTGCAAATGTTATTTCCAATGCTGTTGAATCCTACGGTAAAAAAACCGGACCAATAAAAATCGTCGCCGAAGCCGCGGAGTCCGGCGATTCGATAAAAGTTCAAATCAGCGACGCCGGCTGCGGAATGGACACCGAAACCGTCCAAAAAGCGGCTCAGCCGTTTTTTTCAGTAAAGACGGCAGGTCGAAAACGCGGAATGGGGCTCGCTTACGCCGTCCGCTTTATACAATTAAACAAAGGCTCGCTGAACATTACAAGCGAACCCGGCAGCGGAACAACAGTAACAATTTGCCTGCCGGGTAAATAGAACGCACACTTCAAAGAACAACTATCCGCCAAACATTTGACGTTTTTCAAGAAAAAACCTTCTGGGAAAATAATAAAGGGGGAGAGGAATACTACTGAACATTGCGTCCCGGCGAAAGATTTGTTCGTGTTCAACTACGATACGCTGCTCATAAGCGGTGTTCCGCCCTATTTGCCCTTGATTTTTCAGCTCTATGTGTGTATGATTGTGTCTTGTTTTGTAACTTTATTTTTTTAAGAAAGGTAGTTGTTTTTCATCATGGGTGAGAAAAGAGCGTTTACACGTATGTTACGTCACATTATCTGTCTAATTGTGTTAGTACTAACGGGCTCCTGGGCCGCCACACCAGTCCGGTCGGCACCGATTCCGATAGAGAACGCCTCGTTCGAGGCCCCTGCAATAGACCCCAACGGCTTTCCGGCGGTGCCTTTCGTGGATAACTGGACGGAGATAGACATCGATACCCTGTCCAGCAGCAATACAGGCGTTTTCGGAAATACGCCGGCGGGTAATCCGGACCACATAGTCAATGCAGATGGAAATCAACTGGCCTTCTTAGGCTCTGAGTCGGGCAATGCCCTGGAGCAGGATTTGGCCGATACATATAAGTCAGGCTGTGACTATCGCCTGACAGTGGCGGTAGGTGTTTCCAGTCAATTCCCGCCATCAAGCATCGAGCCGGTCGATGCCATCGAGATGGCGCTCTTCTATCGTGATGGGAACGACGTGGTGGACATTGTTAGCCGGACGGTAGAAGCAACGGGTCTGTCTTCAACTCAGTTGTTGGATTTCTCGCTGCACCTGCCGACGGTACAGTCCGGCGATGCCTGGGCGGGTAAGGCCATTGGCGTGGCCCTGCGCGCGGCCGGAATGCCGGGCGGATTCTGGGACCTGGATAATGTGCGGCTCATTGAGTCGTTACCTGTATCTATTCCTATAAAGAATGCCTCGTTCGAGGCTCCTTTTGTTGATCCGAACGGTTTTCCGGCATTACCATTTGTTGAAGCGTGGATAGAGACAGACAATGATACACAGGGCAGTACTAATACAGGAGTATTCGCCAATACTCCCGACGGCAAAACGGATCATATAGTCAATCCCGACGGAAACCAATTAGTCTTCCTTGGTTCTGAGTTGGGTAACGGTCTGGAACAAGACCTTAATGCCAATTACATAGTAGGCTGCGACTACCGCCTTACCGTAGCGGTGGGCATATCCAGCAGATTCCCACCATCGACCGTAGAGCCGGTGGATACCCTTGAGCTGGTACTCTTCTATCGTGACGGGAACGATGTTGTGGTGGACATCTCACGCCAGACGGTGGACGCTATTGGCCTGGTTTCAAAGCAACTGGTGGATTTCTCGCTACAACTGCCGACTGTACAGTCCGGCGATGCCTGGGCGGGTAAGGCCATTGGCGTGGCCCTGCGCGCGGCCGGAATGCCGGGCGGATTCTGGGATCTGGATAACGTGCGCTTCATTGAGTCGCTGCCTGTATCGATTCCGATAGAGAACGCCTCGTTCGAGGCCCCTGCAATAGACCCCAACGGCTTTCCGGCGGTGCCTTTCGTGGATAACTGGACGGAGATAGACATCGATACCCTGTCCAG
>JABMRO010000387.1 GCA_013202635.1 Planctomycetota bacterium | reverse complement strand
TTTCCAGTTTTTGACGAAGTTTACCGGGTTGTGCTTTTCATAGCCAGCGGGGTTGTCCCAGGGGGTGCCGAGGTGGTCCCACTCGGGGAACCAGAGCTCTTCGGTGTCGAAATAGGCCATACGTTCATCAATGTTGCCATCGTGGTTGACCATACAGCGGAAACGGCCGGGCCACTTGCCTGATATCCAGTTAATCATATAACCGCCGAAAGAGGCGCCGAGGGCGCCGACTTTGTCGGCATCCATCCAGGGGTAGCGTTTTAAGGCGGCGGCCAGACCCTTTTGCAGGTCTTCCAGAGGTTTGCCGCCCCAGTCGCCCCTGATTGAATCGGTGAAGGCCTGTCCGTATCCGGTAGAGCCGTGGAAATCCACCATAACGGCAGCGTAGCCGGCTCCGGCGTAGGCCTGCGGGTTCCAGCGGTAATGGAAGCTGTTGCCGAAGGAGCCTTGCGGACCTCCGTGAATCAGAAATGCCACGGGGTATTTTTTAGCGGGGTTAAAGTCCACGGGTTTGACTACGTAGCAATAGACCGTTTCATCGTTCCATCCGGCGAATGTAAACTGCTCATACCCGCCCATGCTGGCAGCGGCGATTTTTTCGTCGTTGACATTGGTAATTCTGCGCACATTACCGCCGTCCGGCTCTACCGAGTACAACTCCACAGGGCTGCGCAGGTTACTCAGGCCGAAAACAATTCTGCCCGCTGCGACGGCGGGCGAACCGACGCGGCCTTCTTTGACAATGGTCCGAACGGCACCGGTTTTTACATTGACAGCGAACAGAGATTTTTGGCCTACATTGGTTGCGGCGGCATAGATTGTTTTGCCGTCGGCTGAAAAGCAGAATGACGAGGGGCTGCGGTCGAAGTTTTCCGTCAGGACACGCCGTCCGCCATCAGGCCATCTGCACAGGACAATTCGAAATCGGTCTGATTCATAACCGGGCCTTGCCATAGCTAAGTAAGCCAGGGTCCTGCCGTCGGGAGAGAAAACCGGATTAGTGTCCCATGCCTTATTGTCTTTAGTCAAACATTTCAGCGGCGCAGAGCCGTCAATGTGTGCCCAGTAAAGATTGAAGTCGGTTGACCAGGGTTCGGCGCGTCCGGCATCGCGAGCGGAAAAAACAAGTCCCCTGCCGTCCGGTGTGAACGCAATCTCCTCCGGGCCGCCGAACGGTTTTGAAGGAGTATCGGCATCCATACCCCACATCAGGTCCACTGCATTGCCACCGTCAGCGGGCATGACAAACAGATGTGAGCGCCGGCCGTCTTTCCAGGTGTCCCAGTGGCGGACAAAAATCTGCTCGTAAATTCGCCCGCTTGTTTTTCTCTGCTCGATTTTTTCGAGCTTGTCTTTTGTGTCGTTTATCGTTTTGCAGTCGGGGAAGACTTCCATAGTAAAGGCGAGGTGCTTTCCATTGGGCGAGACGAGCAGATTTCCGACGTCAAGGGGCAGGTCTGTCACCTGTTGGGCTTCTCCGCCGTCAATACGAATACGCCAGACCTGTGCAGAGTCCGAGCGAGTGGAAATAAACCAGACAGACCTGCTGTCCGGTGCCCAGCGGGGATTATAGTCGCCTTCCGGATGAGATGCCAAACGGCGAGGGTTGGCCCCGTCGGTGCGAACCAGCCAGAGGTCTGTTCGGCCCTTATCCGCTTCGAGGTCGGTCTGTCTCAATGTAAAAACAATCCATCGGCCGTCCGGTGAAACCTGTGGGTCGGAGAGCCGATCCATCGCAAGCATATCGTGAATTGAAAACGGATGAGTCTCGGAAGATTCTGTGTGCCTATCGGCAAGAGCAGCCCCGACAAGAGAGCCGGTATTTACAAATACAAGAAAAAACAACAGCGAAGATATCAGACGCATCCCATTAGAAATTTCACAGGGTCTGCGTTTAGGGTCTCTTCGACCAATCATATAGTCCAAAAAGTGATATTTTCTAACGGGACGCATAATTTTCCCCTTTCTCATTTTACCATTACACATTGGCTTCTTTTGTAAGTGTAACGGGGATATCGAGCCAGAAGGTTGAGCCCTTGTCGAGTTCGCTTTCAAGCCCGATGCTTCCGGCGAGCATAGCGGCCAATTCGGTGCTGATAGTAAGACCCAGACCGGTGCCGGTTGATTCGCGAGTTATAGAGCCGTCAACCTGTCTAAATTTTTCAAAAATCTTTTCCCTGTCGGATTCGGCAATGCCGCAGCCGGTATCGCTTACCGCAATCCGAACCGTTTTTTCATCCACCATTTTGGCTCGAATTTCGATTTTTCCACGCGGCGGCGTAAACTTCACGGCGTTACTCAAAAAGTTATACAGTATCTGCCTGACCTTGCCGGCATCCGTTGAAAGAATCGGTATATCGGAATCAACCTTCAGCTTGATTTTTATTTTATTCTTCTCGGCCATGAGCGAGAAAGATGAAACAAGAACTTCACATAACTGCGGGACGGATGTTTTTTCTACGTGCAGCTCCATTTTTCCGGCCTGTGTTTTAGCCAGGTCGAGCAGGTCGTTAATCATATTCAAAAGACTGTTTCCGCTGGAGATGATGTTCTCGGCGTATCTTTGCGCCTTATCTTTTTCTAATCCGCCGGCGGCGGTCGGTTTTTCCCGCAGGACTTGAGCAAAGCCAAGAATCGCATTCAAAGGCGTTCTGAACTCGTGGGAGATATTGGCGAGAAATTCACCTTTTACCTTGTTGGCTTTGAACAGCTCGATATTTCTCTCTGAAAGCTCGGCGATTTTGGCATCGAGCTGTTTATTTGCCTGTCGGAGTTTTTCCTGCGCGGCCTGGAGGCCATCGAGCATGTTGTTGAAAGCATTTGCCAGCTTCTCGTATTCGTCGCCGGTCTTGATAGCGCTTCTGATATCGAGATTACCCTCGGCGACATTGTTTGCTATTGCCCTTAGCTGCCGGATGGGTCTCAGGATGACGCGCTGAGTTATCCAGTAGAAAACAACAATGGCACCTATGCCGCCGATGAGGCCGGCAACGATAACCCATATCCGGTTCATAAGGACGGTTTTGCTGATTTCGCTTCCGATACCTCTTAGAGAAATAAGTACCGTCCCTATCTGTTCATTCAACGAAAATGCGCTGGCGGAGCCCTGGGGATTGTGGCAGGTTCTGCAATTGTCGGTCGCTCTGAAAATCCGCACATAAGTGGCTCGAAGCACGCCGCTTTCTCTGGTCAACAGGATTTTATCGTTCTGGGTGGGATTATCTTTTAAAGATTCAATCGTCTGACTGATTTTCTCAGTCAACTCAATAGAAGCAGCTTTATTTTCATCGCCATCGGCCTGCGCAGGTGCGGGAGTGAAGCGAATCCAGCGTATGTCGGAGTCGTTCACATCGGCGAGAAGCCCGAGACTGTTTAGAGGAAGTGTGGTTTGGTCGGTGCTTTTTAGCTGGAAGTGCCGGTCGAGGAGTGTCTGCGACCTCGCCCTGCCGGTATCGAGGAGATCTTTTTTGATGAGCTGACCCATCCAGATATAGGGCAGAAGAAGAGCAATTGTCAGAATAAATATCACAGCGGCGCCGAAGGTGATTCTGCACTTTTTCGCCAATGAGATCGGTGATAGGCGCAAAAGCCTCAAAAGCTTCTGCCAGATGTGTTTTATATAAACCCGGACGATTAAAATTCGCTTCCGGAAAGCATTGGCTGTTTTCATCTTTCAACCTTTTGCCGGTTTAATTCGGTTCTTAGCTTTGGTAAAGCCTCGGGATAATTTTTCTGAACGAAATCAATGAGCTTTTCTCTGACATGGCAACGAAGAGACCAAGCAGTCGAGGCATCGACAGCACTCATAAGAGCCCTCAATTCAACGGTACGCTCGGATGTGTTCGTTACCTGCAGGACGCAGACCTTGCGGTCCCACAATTCCGACTCTTCGAGGATACGACGAAGCTCGGTTCTGATGGATTCGATAGGTACAGTATAGTCAACATAAATGAACACGGTACCTAAAATGTCTGCGGTAACGCGGGTCCAGTTCTGAAATGGTTTTTCGATGAAAAAGGTTATGGGTACAATGAGACGTCTTAAATCCCAAATCCTGACAACCACATACGTTAAAGTTATCTCTTCGATTCGTCCCCATTCATTTTCGACGATGACAACATCATCAACACGGATAGGCTGGGTAATGGCAATCTGGAGGCCAGCTATAAAGGTGGCAATAGTTTTCTGAGCGGCCATACCAACAACGATGCCGATAATACCCGCCGAGGCTAAAATCGTGGTACCTAACTGTTGAACCTTTTCGAAAGTCATCAGGCATGAACCGAACGCCAAAATAGCGACAACCGCAATTACTATTCGCTTTAGCACGCGGAACTGTGTATGTATTTTCCTGGCTCTTAGATTATCTTTTACGTCAACATCAAAACGTCTGATGATATAGCCTTCCAAAACGTAAACCGACCGGATTAACAACCATGAGACCAAACCGATAAGCAGCAAGCTCATAACGTGGCTGATAAAATCAGGCACCTGTGTCTGGAACGCGGTTAGTTTAGACAAGAGCCAAACGATGATAAGAATGATTATCCACTGTAAAGGTCTGTAGCAAAATTTTATAAAGTTATTATCGAGGGGGCTTGTAGTGCTTTTTGAGATTTTAAGCAGGATTCTATACAGCAATAAATGCCCTGAGAATCCGATGAGTCCCGCTACACCAAACAACAGTGCAAGTCTTTCCCAGTTTTGTAAAGAAGCAAACATAACGCTGCCTTTGAAAAATATCGATTTCAATTTTGCAGTATGTCGAAAACAAAAAGAACATTCAGGTACCGAATAATGCGCTGAAAAACGATAACCTATAAATAATTAAATTCCGAAAGAAACTTATATTTTGAAGATATATTCCTCTCCATGTGTATTTTTTCCACAAAACCATCGCAACGGTCAAGATATTTTTTCACTTTTTCAGTGATTCTAATCTCAGATTCCAACACAGCCGGCAGAGCTACTCATTGTTTTGTTGTCCGGTTATGTGCGAATGCCTTTGCGTGCGCAAATTAAGCTCGTCAAGCTGTTTGGGGTCCACTTCGCCGGGAGCATCGGTTAAAAGGCACTGTCCCCGCTGGGTCTTCGGAAAAGCGATGACGTCTCTGATATTTTCCGTACCGGTCAGCAGCATAACGAGCCTGTCGAGTCCGAAGGCTATGCCGCCGTGCGGAGGTGCGCCGTAATCCAGGGCTTTCAAAAAGAAACCGAACTGCTGCTGCGCCTGGTCTCTCGATATATTGAGC
>JABMRO010000386.1 GCA_013202635.1 Planctomycetota bacterium | reverse complement strand
GCCGACATTCTGGACCATGCGCTGACTCGGCCGGGAAGATTCGACAGGCAAATCTTTGTACCATTACCAGACCTGAAAGGTCGGGTTGATATTCTGAAAGTTCACTCCAAAAAAGTGAAATTGGGACCAGATATTAGCCTGGAAAGGCTCGCAAGAGGGACACCTATGTTCAGCGGAGCCGACCTTGCAGCAATCATCAACGAGGCTGCCTTGGCGGCAACTATGGCCAATAAAGACCATGTCGAAATGGAAGACCTTGAAGAAGCCCGGGACAAGGTCCGATGGGGAAGAGCAAAAAAGAGCAGGGTGATCGATCAAAAGGAAAAGGAGATTACCGCTTATCACGAGGCCGGCCATACACTCGTGCAATCGCTCTTAGAAGATGCCGACCCGCTGCACAAGGTAAGTATTATTCCGCGCGGGCCGATGGGCGGGGCCACTTTTGCCCTTCCGGAAAAAGACAGGACGATATTTACAAAAAGATATTGCATGGCACTATTGCAGGTGTGTTTCGGAGGCCGAGTTGCTGAAGAAATGTTCTGTGATGATATCACCAGTGGCTCACAGAACGATATTCGACAGGCTACTAATATCGCAAAACAGATGGTTTTGACCTGGGGTATGAGCAGCGAGCTTGGGCCAATAAATTATACTCCCGATACGGGCATGAACGACCCGATGTATATGATGCCGGGTGAGAAAGAGTATTCAGAGAAAACAGCAGAAGCAATCGATAGCGAGGTAAAAAAAATTACCAACGAGGCTTATGAAAAAGCAAAAGAATTAATAGAAGCAAACAAAGACAACCTTGAGCAAATAGCAAAGGCCCTGCTGAAATACGAAACTCTTGATGCTGATGATGTGAAATTAATTTTGGAAGGTGGACGGTTGGATAAGCCAACAGTTACCGATTTATTGGCCGCAGAGCAAGCCAAGAACAATAAGAACAAACAGCCAAAACACGAGCAAAAAGAACAGCAAGAGCAATCGGCTGACTAATACTATTGAGTATATATTTTGCTAAATAACATTTTTCAATTTGTAAATAATGTTGGAATTTCTGTTATATCCTAATTCTATAGCAGTAGTTGCAGACGATCAGTCAATGGTCTATTTCCGCTGGTGTAGCATACCTGCAGGCGATAAATATGTTCGCCGGAGGTAAAATGCAAATTCAAAACGGCGTGGTTAAGGTAAAGTCGTGATTGAGAATTGATAATTTCAGATAGATGTTTTTGACCGTATTAATTTCTTAGCAATTGCGAGACGATAGCATCCGGGTAACTAAGTAGGATACAAAATCAACAATTGTCCTGTTGCTACTTTGATTTTGCAACGGCAGGTTCGCTTTCCTTTGGCTCTTTTACCTCAAGGCCTTCAAATTTCAGATGCTCTTCGTCCAGTACGTCAATCTTGATAAGGTTTTTACCCTTGAATTTGCCTGCTAATACGGATTCCGAAATCGGATCCTCTATATAATGTTCAATAGCTCTTCGCAGCGGTCTTGCGCCGAATTCAGGATTGTAACCTTTATCGATGAGAAATTCCTTGGCCTGATCGGTCAACTCCAGTTTTAAGCCGTGGTCGATAAGTCGCTTAAACACCTTTGCAAGTTCAAATTCAACGATAACTTGCAGATTTTCTCTTGATAACGCCTTAAAGACTATAGTGTCATCAAGCCGGTTTAAGAACTCCGGCCGGAAGTGATGCTCTACCTCTTTCTGAAGGACATCTTTCATCTTCTCATAATTCGCTTCAGGGCTCTTTTTGCCGAAACCGAATCCGGATTGGTTTTTAATCAGGTCGGCGCCGAGGTTGCTGGTCATAATAAGAATGACATTCTTAAAATCGATCATCCCGGAACAGCTCGGTCACCAGATGGGTGACAAGGCACAAGAAGCAGCCAAAGCCGGTGAGCGAGACAGAGCACTACTCCTTACAGACTTAATGAACTTTTCAAAGAGTTTTATAGAAATCGTGGGAAAAAATTCATATCCCCACGAGTCTATAAATATGCTGAGATGATGGGACTGCACATAGATAAAATATCGGTTCTGGAATTAAAAAACAGATGGGCTTCTTGTTCGGCAAAAAAGCTGAAAGTGAATTTTAACTGGAAAATCATGATGGCTCCCACGAGCGTCATCGACTACCTGATAGTGCATGAATTGACACATTTTAATAACAAGTGTCCAGCGTCAATTATAATTTCCCTTCAATGACAGTTTTTTCTACCCTTTCTTCTTAACACTTATCCTTAGCTTAT
>JABMRO010000032.1 GCA_013202635.1 Planctomycetota bacterium | reverse complement strand
TTTAGACACTTTGATGGGTGGGAAAACAAAGCCAATTCAAACCCAATTTAAGCCAAAACAAACCCAATTCAAAGCCAATTCCCAAAAGGCCAAAATGAACGCAAACATTTGTACAAAAAAGGAATATGCCGATACAACCACGAATCGAGATACGCTCGTGCCTCACCGCATCTCGCTGATTAGTAACCGACCGGCAACGAGATGATTGTGATGATCTTCAATCTTTCCTTAATCGTGCACAAATTTCAAGCAAGTAAACGAAAAGACTGCCACTTTAGCAAAGGTAATTATGCCGACTTAATGTTACTGTTTTGTTACGGTTTTGTATATTTTTTGTTATTTTTCAAAGTGCCACATCTCTTCGGTCATCTCTTCGGCAGCCATCCATCCGACATGCCAGTCAAGATACAGCACATTGCAGCCCTTCTTATGACGGGCCCTTGCGACCCGTCTGCCTCCGGATATAGCCTCAATATCAGAAGTGGGCAGATGTTCCGGCTGGAAAACATCACATCGAGTTACATCCCGATCGGTTGCATTCCTGAGTATGGTCCGCCACCACCCGTCCTCGTTGTCGGCAAGGTAAATTGTAGAAGCGGGGCGCTTACAGTCCGTCAGCTTGGTTGCCACCCTTTGCATACTGAAGCTATTGTTATTTTCACGACCCCAGCCGTTGACGACATAGCAAACGGTTTGTTCCTTGTCGGGATAGCTCGGACAGCGGAATATCTCGACGTTGCGGTAATCATCGTCTATCGGCTTCTGTGCCAGAAAGGGCATAAAAAGCTGGAACCAGGGCTTTATATTTCCCCCCCACTCCGCAGAGCGCGGTATATACAAATCGTAATGATCCGCATAAAAGTTGGCCCCGAAGCCGATTTGACGCAGATTATTCCTGCATACTACGTCCCTGCCCTGCTCACGGGCCTTCCGCAATACCGGCATCAATATCCCCATCAACAAAGCAATGATGGCAATCACCACCAACAGCTCTATCAAAGTAAATCCTCTTTGCCTGTTCATAACGACACCACTGCTTTTTTTATAAGGGCAAACCTATGGTTATCATATGCTTTCAGGGCATTAAAATCAAAAGAAATGTCCCCTATCTTGTCTTTACCAATTTATACTTCAAAATCACCGCTTAAATAGCCTTTGAGGCGCTTTAAACTTGGAAGCTGATGGCGGTTCAAAGAAGTCTTGTTTTTGCTTGTAAAAGACTAAGGAGACGCTATAATGTCCGAGTATAATAAATTTTTTTGAGGAGATAATCCAAATGGCGTTCAATCAGCAAAATTCTCCTTAAGAGAAGCTGAAACTTTTATAAGGTACACAAAGTATGCGGCGTAACAAATATCAACATTTTTTGAAAGGGTAAACGATGAACAAACAACAAACTACAAAAGTTAATTTAGGAAAGACCGCGCTTTTCGCTTTGGCAGTCCTCATCATCTGGAGCGGCTCAGCAATGGCCCAGCAAAGCTTACGGGACCTTGCACAAGAATACGGGGGCGATTGGCTGGCCGGCAGATGGACCGCCACAACCGACGACGGCACGGAGATACTGTTAGTGTATCGGTGGGGGCTTGACGGGCACGCCGTAATAGTTGATTTTAAGATGGGCGAGTATGCTTCACACGGCATGATTTATTATGTGCCCGATGATGAAAAGGCCACTGCGATCAGTGTTGACAACAGGGGCGGCAGATCCAAAGGAACATGGGAAGCACAGGATGACAAGCTCGTTTCAAAAAATGAGCGTATTGACGCCGAGGGCAACGTACAGAAGAGTGGTGCCGTTTACTCGAAAGTGGATGCCAGGACGATAAAAATAGCTCTATACGGTCTTGACCAATACGATGAGCTTAATGATGAGCCGTGGTACACTATGGACTTCAAACGCCAGGTAAGAAAAACAACAAAGAAATAGACAAGCCTACCGGCAAATAAATACAACTGACAACGCTCACTGATTGAAATTGATTTGGCTTTTATCATACGCATTATTCTAACGTAAATGCCCTATGTGATCCTCATAGAGAACATCGACGGCGGTGGCACGGTGAATCTGTCTGAAGATACTGTCTCACCCACAAAACAAAGATTATCCTTGACGGGAAAGCGGGTGATTTGATATAAATAATAAGATTGGTTTTGTGCCCGTACAGTCGGGCATCTGTGGCTTTTAATCTTTCTGCGAGCACAATTCTTGGAGTTTTCAGAAAGAGAGGAGGAGTTGCTGTGCGAGAAGCAAAGTTAGAGCGGGAACTATGGAATGCGCAGTGAAAATTTCTGTGTTTCAATTAACATTTTAAACTAATTTTGAAGGAGGATTATTAT
>JABMRO010000385.1 GCA_013202635.1 Planctomycetota bacterium | reverse complement strand
GTGCCTGGATAGTCTTCGGTGCTCCCAGATCCAGCGCCCAGAACACCGGATCAACAACGTGACACACCCAGTCGCCAATCGTTCCTGAACCAAACGGCATCCAGGCTCGCCATCTGCCGGGCAGATACATCGGATTATATTGCCGATATTTGGCCGGCCCGAGCCACAAATCCCAGTCCAGTTCAGATGGAACCTTGTGATGCTCATTACGCTTGCTCAACTGGTTGATTTTGCAATGGTTCGCACTGCATGCTGCGTGGATGGTATGGACGTTCCCGATTGCTCCATCCCAAATCCACTCACAGAATAAACGAATATGGTCAAAGGAATGTCCCTGGTTGCCTAATTGTGTGATTACTTTATGCTTGCGGGCGGCTTTCATAAGCTCACGAATCTCATAGATTGAATGAGCTAATGGTTTTTCGCAATAAAGATGTTTTCCTCTCCTGATTGCTTCCATACATGCTGCCGCATGTGTATGGTCCGGCGTGGAAACCACCACTGCATCAATCTGGTTATCCATCTCATCCAGCATCCTGCGAAAATCGGTGTAACGTTTGGCGCTGGGATAACTTTCGAATGCCTTGCTGCCCTGTTTCTTATCTACATCGCACAACGCAATAATATTTTCCCCCCTGACACCGTTCAGATTGGCTCCGCCTCGACCTCCAATACCTATACATGCGATATTGAGCTTGTCGCTCGGGGCGGCATAGGCCTTGCCGCCAAGCACGTGGTGGGGAACGATAGTAAACGCCGTCGCTGCTATAGCGCCGTTCATAAAATCACGGCGGGAAATCTTCGTTCCTTGTTGTTTTGTCTTCTTAGCTGGTTTGTTGGTGCTCATAAATATCCTCCTTCAAAAGGCTGAGCTTGTTGACCGAGTAAACTTGATTCGACTATACCGCTGAGTTTACATTCTATAATATTAAACAAATAGCAGAAAAAATGCAATCCTTTCCTGTATTTTTGTCACGCAACAGACGGCAAAAGGCATATTCAAATGTCTAACCTTTTTTCGGAAAATGTGGCGAATACAGGAAACGTTTCTTTCGTATGGCCAGTTTGCCGTTTGAAACGAATTGTTCACCTCGCTCGGAAAGATGTTCTATCATACGCTGCCGCCATTTTCGTAAGATGCTTTTATGAGCTGGTTTTGTTGCCAGGTCATACAGCTCCCCATGGTCTTTTATCAAATCAAAGAGTTGTTCCCTGCCGTCGTATGCATAATAAATATACTTGAACCTGCCGTCGGTCAGTGCGTTCCAGTGGTCTTTGTTGTAGCACATCGAATGTTCCATGTCAACGAACTGACGCCATTTTTTCGTATTTCCACGAACCAGCTCGAGCATGCTCTTTCCGTCGAGATGATTCGGAATAGGCGCTCTCGCCGCATCGAGAAATGTCGGCAGTACATCCCGCAGTTCCACCGGCTGAGGCAACTTTTTGCCCCGTTTATTGTTCATCTCCATGCTCTTAGGCCAGCGCAGCAGCATGGGAATTTTGGCGGAAGCTTCGTAGGCGTAGGTCTTCCTCCAGAGATGATGGTCTCCGAGCATATCACCATGATCGGAGAAAAGTATGATAAGAGTATTGTCATACATATTACGTTTTTTCAGAGTTTCGAGAATTCGACCGATCTGTTCGTCAATGAAGGTAATCGAAGCATAATAACCCCGGCGGGATTTTTTAGCCTGCCGGACGCCTAAGTCGCCATGCCAGAGGCTCGGATTCGGCGGGTCCTTGTGCTCGGCGTACATATCCGCCCAGTCACCAACGTAAGGATTTGGCATTTCATCTTCGCTATACATATCCATAAATCGCTTCGGCGGGTCATAAGGGCTGTGCGGCCGGGCGAAAGAAACTTTCAGCAGAAATGGCTTTGAACGATTGTATTTTTCAATGAAATCTACAGCTCTGTCGGCCGTCCACTTCGTCGGATGCAGGTGTTCCGGCAGGGCATATGTTTTGGCTCTGTAGTCGTTCCAGCCGATGCCGGTTGCATCCGGATTAAGCTCGGGCGCCTGCTGTTTGAACCAAAGGCGATAATCACTGACAAATCCCGGTGTTTCGGACCGGCCGGACTCATCGAGAAGTATGCCGTCGTAGCCGCGAAGTTTCCTTTGTGGATACCAGTGCATCTTGCCGATGCCGAACAAATAGTAGCCCGCATCTCGAATGGCCTGGGGCAATTCGAATGGATACTTATCCGCCACCCGTCCGTAGCCGATCATCCCGTGATGCCATGGTGACAATCCGGTTAGAAGTGCACTGCGGGCAGGTGTACAGCTTGGAGTGGAACTATAAGCGTTCGTGAAAAGAACCCCGTCCCTTGCGATGGAATCTAAATGAGGTGTTTTAATGATTTTATTACCGGCGCATCCCAGACAATCACCCCGGTGCTGGTCGGTCATCAGATACAGGATATTGGGCCGTTGCTTTCTCTTAGAAGCTGCAAAGCTCGTATTGGCAATAAGATTCATACCTGCCGAGGCAAAAGCCGTACTTTTGAGAAAATCCCTGCGTGTTATTCCAGATGAATGGCGCTGATTCATATCGACCTCCTTATTTGGCTGTGATTTCAATAACGGTATTGCGATTTCGGCCGGTAATATTAAGCTAAATTATAAGGCTAATATGTTTTTCGTTCAAGCTGATATTGTCGGGAATCCAAAGTACTTGTAATAGTATCCGATAAAGATATAATGCAGAAGTAATTCAGCGGCTTCAGACTCCGCAATAAGCAAGCACCGGAAATAACGAAAAGGAGAATTGAGAATGGATAAACAAATTAGCATAATGCCTTGTCTGGATATGCAGAATGGCCGTGTGGTTAAAGGTGTTCATTTTGTGGATATTTGTGATGCAGGCGACCCCGTCGAATGCGCAAAGGTCTATTGTCAGGCCGGAGCGGACGAACTTGCTCTTCTGGACATAACAGCTACTGTCGAGAATCGGGCCACTATGCTTGATGTTGTCGGTAGGGTTGCTGAAGTTACAACGATTCCTTTTACTGTCGGAGGTGGTATTCGTGATGTTGCTTCGGCAGCGGCGGTATTAGAGGCGGGGGCGGATAAGGTATCCACAAGTAGCGCCGCCTTTCGCAAACCTGAAGTCATCGCGGAGATGGTTGGCGAATTCGGCGCCGAGAAAGTAACCGTAGCCATAGATGTGGATCGGAACGAATCATTACCGTCCGGCTATGAAGTTTATATAGACGGAGGTAGAACTGCCACCGGAGCAGATGCCATCGAATGGGCTAAGAAAGTTGACGGTTTTGGAGTACCTGTAATATTGCCGACCAGTAAAGCCGGAGACGGCGCCAAAACAGGTTTTGACCTTCCTGTCATCAAAGCGATGGCCAATGCCTGTTCAGCCACAATCGTAGCCTCAGGAGGAGCTGGCAAACTGGAACATTTCTACGATGCGGTGGAAGCTGGAGCGACCGTTCTTCTTGCGGCTTCGGTGTTCCATTTTCATATTATCGATATAGGGCAGTTGAAAGAATATCTGCGAAGTCGCGGCTTGAACGTAAAATAATTTATCAGCCGCAATCACCCAACCTAAATCAAACATCAGGAGTTTAGGTAATTTATCGGGCATTGGATTACTCATATATTACAAGCTCGCACCCCCAAAAGGTTTTGGGGGTGTACCTTTCTTGTACTTTTTCATTGCCCCACGTTTTCAAAATGCCCTATGGTCATCAACTTCTTGTCCTCCGGCAGATGTTTATTGCGAAGGAATAGACAGTGGCGGTTATGCCATAATATCCTCGTTGCCCTGTTTAGACTATAGTGGTGAACTCTTTTTCTGACGTCAGACCAATAAGATTCACAGCAATCACAAATATCAAGATGCTTATCATACCACCAAAGCTGAAAGCCGCCGAATGACCGGTATTGGTCGTTTTTAATCCCTAATACGTTGTCGGTGTACAATAATTGTTTGATTTGGGCTTTATTTTGGATTTCTATTTTTCTCATCCTTCAGACCCTTCCTGATAAGTTCTCGGCTATGCAGCGAAAATCTTGTTCTCTATTTATGTAAGGCACCTCACGACAAAAAAGTAACAGATTATTTTATAGTTTTATAAGGCGGTGGCTGAATGTCCTCCCTGGCCCCGCCATATGTTTTTCACGTTGGAATTAGCGATGTGAGATAACTCTATGCTTCTTGTATTATAGACGTATAAACGCGTTTGTCTATTACAAAAATTTGTAAAAAATGAGTGCCCAATTGCACTATTTTCCTTCAAATAACAATGGCAACATCAGAAAAAGGCGTTTTCGAGCCGGCAGGGGGTATTTGCATTTAAGGCCGGCTTTTGGGGATTTGTTCATGGTCGAAAAAAATAGAAAATATTCACGTTTTTTTCATTTTCCCAAAAAATTTTTGAGCTAAGATATTTCTGGTTATCGGGGTTAAGCCGGGCAAAACATCAGGTATGGGAGAAGATATCCGACGTCTAAAATCGGGGTCTTGGGAAGCGGGAAAAAAATAGGAAATCTTTAGTATGCTGACGTCCTTGCCTGTGTTAAACAGGGGCGGATTACCGGGAATTAGGGGCATAAAGAAAGGCTCAAGATTAACAATATAATCTGCCGATTTTTAAAATAGATGAAAAAATGATGGCTCTGGAAAATGACCAATCCGGCCATATTTAGTTTGAACTGATGATGTCCACTGTAGAG
>JABMRO010000384.1 GCA_013202635.1 Planctomycetota bacterium | reverse complement strand
TAACCCGCCACGCGGCGGCACTTCCGATCGGGCGCGAATCACGTATCAGGCCGCGCCTGGCGAAAAGGTCGTGATCAAGGGCTCCGAAGTTATCAAGGGCTGGCAGAAGGTACAAAACGACACATGGAAGGTCGTCATCCCCAATAGCTTTTTCGGGGATTTCAATCCATACAGTGACTTGATTCACGGCGACTGGTTCAATCCCAGGGGACGGGACCACCACACTGGGGCGGTTTATTTGAATGGCCACTGGCTCACTGAAGCAGCCAATCTTGATGATGCGCTGAAAACCATCGGAAACACTCCCCTGTGGTTCGGACAGGTGGGCCGGATGAACACCACGATCCAGGCGCAGTTCGAGGACATCAATCCCAACGAGGCCGAGGTCGAGATCAACGTTCGCCAAGCAGTGTTCTACCCTGAGAAGCCGGGCGTCAATTTCATCACCGTGCGCGGCTTTACAATAATGCACGCGGCCACGCCCTGGGCGCCACCCACGGCAGAGCAGATAGGCTTGATCGGCACCCACTGGAGCAAAGGATGGATCATCGAGAACAACGATATCCGTTATTCGACGTGCGTGGGGATAACACTCGGCAAACACGGTGACCAATGGGACAACACGTCGGCGAATACTGCCGAGGGATATGTAAAAACCATCGAGCGCGCCGTGGAAAAAGGCTGGTCGAAGGAAAACATCGGTCACCATGTGGTACGGAACAACCATATCTCGCATTGTGAGCAAGCGGGCATCGTCGGAAGCATGGGTGCGGCTTTCAGCACCATCACAAACAACGTCATCCACGACATCCATATCCGGCGATTATTTTCGGGAGCCGAGATGGCCGGTATCAAGATTCACGCCGCTATTGATACCGAGATTAGCCGGAATCACATCTACCGAACGTGCCGGGGTATCTGGCTGGACTGGATGGCGCAGGGCGCGCGCGTGACCAGGAACCTTTTACACGATAACAACACTTCAGAGGACCTTTTTGTGGAGGTCAATCACGGGCCGTTCCTAATCGACAACAATCTCTTTCTTTCGGGTCGTTCGCTGTTTGACATGTCACAAGGCGGGGCATACGTACACAATTTGTTCGCCGGTCGCATCACGCTTCGGCCTGAATTGAGACGCGAGACCCCGTTCCACAAGGCGCACAGCGCTGAGGTGGCAGGCCTCCGGAACATCCAGGGCGGTGATGACCGGTTCTATAACAACCTGATTATCCAGCCGGGCGGTTTGGACGGATATGAGAAGGCGACACTGCCCGTGCAGATAGAAGGCAATGTTTACTATAATGGTGCCAAGCCCTACTTTAAGGAAACAAATTACCTTGAGAAGACAGATTTTAATCCAGAGGTCAAGGTTGTTGAAAAAGGCAGCAGTGTGTTTCTTCACATTAAGCTGGATGATTCCTGGTATGCTTTAGATAACCCCTTGGTGACAACAGCGTTTTTAGGCCGGGCCAAAATACCGAACGTGGCTTATGAGAATTCCGACGGTACGCCCTTGAAAATCAATACTGATTATTTTGGCAAAAAGCGAAGTAATGCAAATCCTTCCGCAGGCCCCTTTGAGAATCCGGGAGAAGGGAAACTCACGCTGAAAGTATGGTAAAGTTTATAAATGCAGGGGTGGACGCCCAGAACACATTGCAGTATGACACCACGCCCGAGCAGGTCAAGCCATGACATAAGCAGATTCACAATGTCCATTGTGATTGCATCGTGAAGTCGAAAAGCTATTCAGATAAGCTGTAAACGTTGGCTGATATGCCGTAACAGGATGCCTCAAAAATAATTTGTGGCGACAGAATTTTATTATTTGACTCTGAGCTCTTCATAGGTGTACAATTCTTGTGCTACCCGCGAAAAAGGGCCGACAGTGTCTCAAACAAAACTAGAGACCTCTGGACTTGTTTCTCGAACTCTATATAATGACAGAATAAAATCCCAGCGGTGCTCAGATCAAAACCATGACCGTCAGCGCCGAGGAGTTCATCCGGCGTTTTCTACAGCATGTGCTGCCGGCGAGTGTTCACAAATCTTTCAATATCCGGCTGCCGTCCAACTGACCTCGATTCAGATTCGCAAGGGCCCAACGGCTCATGTCAACCGTATTGGATATGAGGGTGGAACTTGGGGCATGCATCCTGTTGTATGGATATATTTTACTGACAACTATTCTATCTCCCTCCTTAACGTGTGGAGTACTCATTAGCTTCGGGTCTGCTTTTTGCTTCAGGAGCGTGCTGTGCTTCATTTTGAGCGGAACCAATATATTCTTCCGAATATAATCTTCGAAGCTCATTCCCGAAACTTTTGCAATGAGATCTCCGAGCACCTCGAAGGCCATATTGCTGTAACGGTACTTCTCCCCGGGTGCGGCTATAAGTTGTTCATTGCCAAGCCTGCGAACATACCGCTCAAGGGCTCCGTCGTCATATACCGGATTTTGCCATTCATAGTCCTGCACATCAGGCATACCTGATGTGTGTGTAACCATTTGTCTGATTGTAATTGTTTTATAACGCTTATCTTTGAGCCTGAAGTAGGGAAGATACTTTATAACCGGATCTTCGAGATTTACCTCGCCCTTCTCTGCGAGCTGCATGATTGCAGTACCGACAAAAGGCTTAGTGAGCGAAGCCTGATGAAATAACGAATGTGTCGTGAGTTTCTCGCGAGTATCAAGGTTTTTCGTGCCGAAAGCCCCGGAATAGACAACTGCTCCGTCCTTCACGACTCCAATTGTAAAGCCGGGAACATTATGCTCTTCCATCATCCTCTTCAGAAAGGGCTCAAAGTTCGTGGCCATCAAGCGTTCAATATCCAGTGCCCATAGTGAATTGGTCAGGACAAAAATGTGGCAAATAAAGATTATGGCTAAACACTTTTTGTTCTTCATCTCTGCTCCTTAGTAATCAATTTATTCATTAATATAATAGTATTTGTACACTCATTGTTAAAACAACTTTCGTAAATTAGTAACTGATATATTTTCGATAAGCTATCATTCAATTGTTACTGTTTCGTTACGGTTCCGTATTTTATTTGTTATTTTTCATTCTGCATATCAGCTTTCTAATTGAATTCTTATGTGAGCTGTAAAATATCAGAATTCTTCGAAAAGTCACCTCTTTCAGGAGTTGGAAAACACCCTTATTTCCAGGTGACATCTTGTCACCATTTTGACACCACAAATGTTAATTTTGCCTATATCAAGTCCGAATAAATGTCAATTTTTTGCGAAAATACAAATATTTCCAATAATTTTAATGGTGAAATCGGATTAAGTATACGATGCTTTGATTTAACCAGAAAACGAAGATTTTGCGTGAGTGGATTCAATGTACTATTTCGGTGACATGCATGAAAAAGAGCTGACAGTCTCTCATGCGGTCAGCGACCGAAAGGAGATGAATCTTTGTTTTGAATACCAATATGAATTGTGGTAGATTTGTTAAAGCGAGGATCATTCGCATACATAGTCTGACTCGGTGGAATAATTACTTCATCCGATCCATCAAGCTTGATTATTCCTATTTCGGAATTAATCTGGTACAGATTACTTTCAGAACCTTTGACCACTCTGAGTATAAAGTCTCTGGGCTATTTGGCTTTTACTCGCCGGGTGAAGGTGTCGAGGCCATCCAGTTATCTGGATCGTTGCCGTAGTTGTCTACGGTGATTCGATGCAGCGATAAACCATCGCCATCTGCTTCTATCGGCCAAAGGTCCACTCCACCCGGACAATTCTCCGGATGTGAGCCGTCGCTGTAGTTGACCCTGTCAATGCGAATGTAATAAGGTTCGCCGGAATCGTCCGTTTCGCCGTTAGGCATACCAAGCTCTAAGCTCTCGCCTGCGTTGCTCAACTGACCGTCATACGGGCCGAAAATCTGATTCGCTGCTACCGTCATGTAGCGCCGGTGAAATGCATCCGGGTGCCTAACGACCAAAATATATCCGCTGGCGGGTATTGTCGCAGGCGTATCGTCCGGGAAGATATAATCGATGCCGTTGGTGAATTTCCAACCCTGCAGGTCTACAGACTCTGTACTTATGTTGTAAAGCTCGATGTATTCATATTGATCGTTGGAGTACGAGCCGCCGACAGGCCAGTCGGGATTATACATAATCTCAATGATGACTATCGGCCCGACTTCCGGATTGGCATTTTCAGAGCCGGGAGTTTCATCCTCCATTGCGACAAAGTTGTAATTGCCGGTACTGCTCTTGTAGTATCTTCCGAATGATACGCCCTGCTGCGAAGGGCCGAAATCCTCCACGTTGCGATAGCCCGTCAAAACGTCACCCTCTGCCGAACTTAAGTACACCGATTCGCCGTTGTTACTCAGGGCAAAAGCTTCATGGCAGCTCGGATCATCGGTATTATCGAAATGCTGGTCCTGATAGAAAACGATGTATCGGTTCGGACCGATTGTTGTACCTTGAGCAATCTGGTATTTGGTCAGGTTATTCCCGCTGTCGCTGAGGAACCAGCCGCTGATATCTATAGATGTCCCGGTTGTGTTATACAATTCAATCCAGTCCGGATCGCCACTGGGTGAATTTGCCAATAATTCGTTGATAACTACAGCACCGGGATTGGGAATAATGCCGCTATCGTCGGAGCCGGGCGAGCCGTTTATATATGCGCTCGCTCGCCATGAATCTTTGTAGTCCCAGCTTTCCGGGTCGGTATTTGCCGGATCTATTATAGTCAGCGAAAAGCCTTCGCCGTCCGTAATGGAGCGCCAGTTATCGCTATAGCTAAAGTCCAAAATCGTTGTACCGACAGCATCCTGAAGCCTTATTCTTTCGCTGTTGTTTGCAAGGGAGCCGATGTACTGACCGGCTATTGGTTTTCCGTTGCCGTATTTTGCCTCGAAGGCGCTGAGGTCTTTAACAACGAGGATTTGTCCGGCCGGTGCGAGCTCTATGTCGCCAAAGGTGAAATCAATACCCTCGGTGAAACTGACAAGGTTGAGGTTGATGACTTCAGCACCGATATTGGAAAGCTCGATATATTCGGTATTCGGATCTGTTGTGTCCAGTGGATTGTACATAATCTCTGTGATGCGCAGCGATTCTTTCACCTGCCCTACTGCGTACACAGCTTCGTTCGGCGCGCTACACAGGCCGTTGTCCAGCGTCCTTGCCTTAACACATCTGCTTTCGGAAAGAGTGAAAGGTTCTGTGTATGCAACAGCCATTGGATTAAGACCGCCACCGTAGAGCCTTGGATCGGAGCCGTCTGTAGTGTACCATATAGGCGCCGAACTGTAAGTGACGTTAACAAACTGGCCTATGAGCCTTGGCATTATCAGCATATCAGAACTGGTCAATGACGTGTTGATGCCATGAATAGCCAGGAGGTTTGTGCTAACAAGCAACAGATGCTTAAAATCGGTTATGTCAAATTTTTCATATTCACTGCCTGATTCATGATTATCTGCTGAGGCAGAACCGGGTGTGTCATTGTAAACATTACCACTTCGATAAACTTCCGTACCGTTCAGATAAGCAACAAAGCCATCATCATATCTCATCTGAAGCTCCAACCTATCGAAATCCTGACGTCCATCATAATCAAACTCGATTCTGGCAAAAACAGAGGTGCTTTCATTATACATTTGACCAGATACATCTGTGCCAATCCAGGCCTGATATCCGCTTGACCTTTCATAACCGACACCTGTTTCTGTGGAACCATCGGTCCAGCTCGAATCAGGCACGAAAGCCAGACTGGTCCAGGTAAGGCCCAGCGAATCATTGACAGGGACATGAGCACGTATTGGTGCGCCTTCATCAAGCAATTCAAAGTCTATATACGATATAACATCAGGAACGACCATAGAGATTCGGTCGGTGGATGAAATCTGCCCGCCGTGTTGCAGCGAATCGTTTACCAGAAATTCCAGTCCCTGGCTGGGGAATAGATCCTCGGCGGTAAACTTGTCCAGCATGACCTGATGCCGGTTGGGAATCCAGTTAGTGAGAATTGAGGTCTCCATCCCGGGCAGCTCCTGGGACATTTGTTGTCTTAGTTCGGTGAACCGTCTTTCAATATTGTCAGGTGTCAATGCTCCGTTATTGAAGAAGTGTTTTTGAATTCGGTCGGCAAAGAGCATGCGAAATTCGGAACTGGCCTTAAGTGCTCGATAAAGCCAGGCGCACGGTGACTCCAGCCTGTTGAGTCCTCCGGGGCCCCAGCTCGGGAAATCATCAAAGCCGAAACTGTTGATGTATTGCGTTTCCATGGTTCCTTCCATGTCCCAGCAGTGAAAGCGGAACTTGCCCTGCGGCGTACGTTCCCGGGAAACGGTCCAGTTGTTATTCGGCCAGTCCCAGTTAGCCGAGTACAATTCTATGATGAGGTAGTCGATAAAATCCACAATATCAATCATTTGGCTGGCCTGATCATAATTGGCAGTCATGGACAGGTTATGGCTTCGGAAAAAATTAAGTGTGGCATTCCACGCTACGTTATCACCGTTACGAACGGCCCGCTGTGTAATCACGTCCCAATCGGTATCTACGTTGTAATAGTCCCTGAAAAAATCATGGTCCAATCGTCCGCATGGATTGTAAAATGATTTGTATTGACCGTTGAGAAACAAGTTTGCCACCGTTCCGGTCACAGCGACACCTCCCATATCCTGGTGCAGGCGTCTAAGCATTTCATCTTTTATGAAGGGATTATGTACATCGTTATGTCCGCCCCGGAGTGAGATTGCTTTGATGCTGTCGGTGTCAGCCAGTGGAAAGATCGGATAATCGAACTCATTGTCACCATATGTGTTTCGTAAGAAAAGCTTAAAGCTGAACTTGTCATAGTTGTAATCCCAATTGTCACCCCGGGTATACCTTGGTCGATGATAATTACTCCCCGCAACCCGTATGCCACAGTCAACTTGTGCGTCGGTCCCGGTCTGTAAATCTATGATTTCAAAAGAAACGGGACGTTCGTATTCTATTCCTCGCTGAATAGAATTGTTGTAGCTACCCTGACCACTCGAGCGCCATACGCCCCCACTATAATAGCCGCCGACGATAGCCATGATACCATCAGGTTCAAAGAAGGTCGTATATTCGTCGCCGACAAGGGAAACTGCCGCCATAGACCTGATTTCATTATCGGCGCCGAAGATGTACGTATGAGTTACGGTGCGCGAAGCCCTCCAGCTGGCCTTGACTGCCGTCGCACGAAGGCAGGTGGTCGAGTTGATGTAAATAGGGCTGGTATATTGAGAGACAGTCCTTGAGGGTCTCTCGCCGTCGATAGGTACACTGCCGTCTGTTGTGTAATATATGTCAGCCTCATCGGTTTCGGTGGCTATTGTAACTCTGAAACTTGTGTCGTAGAAACCTCGCTCGTGACTGAATTCGGGGTCCTCGACGATACTTAAATATTCGCTGTTATTCTCCGCTGCCGGTGTTGGCATGTCATAGAACTGCCAGCTATCAGCAGCATCCGGGAAACGGCCGTAAGAAATATCGGTGGTTTGCTCGCCAAAGGTGATACTGTCAATCAAAGTACCGGCGTTGTCAAACAATCCAATTGCCTCGCCACCGGCACTAAGCTTGAAATTCGCGTGCAGACCGGCGTCGGCAGTGTCGTTATCAGCCCATATCAATAAATAATTCCCAGGATACAAAGTTATTGCGTTCGGAAGCTGCCACTTAGTAGGGACAGTTAAATCATCTGTCAGATACATACCACCCATATCAATTGCACTTGTCCCGTAATTGTAGATTTCGATCCAGTCATCAAATTCGCCCTGTGGGTCCGGTTGGAAATTGCTGTTCGACGCCATGAATTCATTTATGACGAGCGGCATTTGTGCTTTTGCGGTACTAAGTAAAGAGGCGGTTATTGCCAAGGCTAGAAGTAATATTTTTGTAAATGTGAGCATCGGCTAATCCCCTTCCTCAGGAAAGTATTTGGCTTCTTATATGGTTTTTAGCCGTGGGTTCTAGGGAACGCAAACGATTAATTAGACTTTATTTACTTTACCATATATCGGACAACTAAGTCAAGTGTTTCATTTGTTTTATCCGAGCTGTCCAGGGAACATCATATTCCCATGAGGAGTAATAATTTGTGGGTAATCTTTATTTGCTAATGAATTGGTTCGGGAATAATTACAAGAAAATATCGGATTTGTTAAGGCAGTATTTAGCGCATAGACAGGACATGAAATGGATCCGTTTTCATGAGTTGACCACTACAACTCCACTACAACCAGAAAGCCCCTTATACCAATTCAACTTAATAAGTGCGCTTTATATAATGGCGATTTATGATATAATGGCCATTTATCCCACCCTCACGATAGGGACTCTTTTAGAGTAAGGCGCAAGAATTAACTTGAATTCGTATTATCTGCCAATTAAAACTACGAAATCTGAAGTGTTTTTAGATCGATTCTGCCAGAATATCAGGCCGGTGCGTGCACGAATGTCACTCAATTCATGGGCTGCAAAAATGCCAGAATTCTTCGAAAAGTCACCTCTTTCAGGAGCTGGAAAACACCACAATTTTCAGGGTTGAGTAGACCGAGG
>JABMRO010000383.1 GCA_013202635.1 Planctomycetota bacterium | reverse complement strand
GCCGCGCACAACCTCACAATATCTGCGTTTTTTGACATTCCTGGCAGCTAAACCGCGGGGGCAGCGTCAAATGCAGCCAGTGGAACGCCTGGTTCAAAAACGCAGCGTTTTTAAAAAAGGGTATTTTCATACAGGTAGCAACAAAGACAATCCAATCCTGGATATGATGGCAGAGAGCACACTGGCAAAGCTGCAAACCCGCATTCAAACAGAAGGCCTTTCAAGCTGTTTGCTGATTGATTCGGCACGGGAAATTGCGCTTTGCTGCAATAATACTACGGCAAAGTCCAACATGGCCGGATGGCTGAGTGAAACTCTTCATCTCTACCGTATGGGCATATCCAAATTTCCGCAGTCTTTAGTGCTGCGTTTAAATTTCATTCGGATAGCAATGCAGTTTGGCCTGAGACAAGAGGCCAATGAGGCTATCCAGCTCTTAAAAGAAACCCTGGATACACCGGCATCAAACTGGAAAATCGATGTTATGGAAGATGTTTTCCCCTGGGATTTTGGCAGCACTACCTTCAATTACCGTAAATACTTCGATTTGGTCACAGAACATCTGGCGCAAGGAACATCGGTTAATTCGGCCCTCACGCAGCTAATTCTTGCCGCATTATATTTCCACCTGAGTCTCTATACCAAAGACCCTGACGACCTTAAACAGGCAGTTATCTACGATCCAGAGTTTCCCATCTATCGATTTTATTATGCCAAAATATTAATACGGCGTGGCCAGCCGGAGGATTACACACGAGCCGGTATATTGCTGACGCAATTAGCCGAAAACTCTATCCTCTTTGCCGAAGCATTTTGCCTGTTAAAACAACTTAAAGAAAAACAGCTATACATAAGTCCAAAATTTGAAGAGCTGGCTGCAAAGGTGTTGAACTATTCATTTAACTATTTCGTACACAACACCTGGGTCAATGGTAACGACTTCACAACCAATTTTCTTGACGGTCTATAAGGAGCACCTTCTTGATGGAGCTACCCTGCAAAAGTAATTCTAAACCTTCGAAACCTAAGGTACTTTTACTTCCTCTTGAATTTGCAACATGGCGAAGAGCTAAAAGTTGGTCATATGCGACTCAGTTAGGATTCGAAGAAGGCCTTCTATCTAATAATATAGAATTTTTCACGATTCCTGTACTTCAAGAGGTTCGATCATCCTCTCCGGCATCGTGGCTTCATTACGCACAACAGTTGTGTAAAAACAAGAAGTTTGACCAGGTTTGGATTTGGCTGGTTCACACCCAGCTCGATGAAGCATTTTTAGAATGGGTGAAAGATATTGCGCCGATTCGAGTGGGATTTTTGATGGAATCAATGGAATACAATGAGCAGGATTTTGCGGATAATCCAGGTTTGAGGGGGCGAAAAGAACTGGTCGAAAATCAGATGCGTTATATGACGCATATTTTAGCTGACGAAGCGGACGCTGAGCGAATAAACAAGCAGGGAGTATATAAAGCGATGTGGTATCCTTCTGCGGTACCGGAAAGGTTCTTAGCTACATCTGCTGTGGTTAGCCATGGGGGAGCCGTTTTCTGTGGCGCTGCGTACGGGCAGCGAGCTAAATTGCTAAAACACCATAGCCTAAAGGGCTTACTCGTTCATAAGGCCTCCGAGGAAAATTCTACAGAGTATCCCAGATTTTTTGACGAGCTTAACCACAAAACGATGAATTTTCTACAGCAAAACAGAACAGCAGATGAAGCACTTCTGACGGATTATCTAAATATCCTTCGCAATATTCGACAGGAATGTTTTAAGCTGTGGTTAAACGGACTTCAAACAGGATGTGCAATAGTCAATCTGCCTCATTTCGTTAAATCATACGCAGGACGTGTGATTGAGGCGATGTCGGCCGGTCGTCCCGTAATTTCATGGGAGATACCAAACAGACCACGTAACAAGGCGCTTTTTGAAAATGGCAAAGAGATATTACTTTTCGATAAATCGAAGCCGGAACAGTTAGCCAATCACATACGGCACATTCAGAACAATCCCAATTTTGCACGGCAGATGGCTGAGAATGCCCTAAAGAAAGTCGGTAGATTTCATACGATTGAAAAGCGTATCCAGCAGGTTTTGGACTGGATTAAAACAGGAAAGGAACCTACCTTTGGCGATAAAGTGGAATTGAAACAGGATAACCAGCAAACCCTATTGGTTAGAGCAAATGCTCACGAGGTTGAAGAACAAAGTCAGAACAGGCTTTCCGATGGCATAGTTGCTAAAGAATGCGAGAGAGACAGCCATTTAAAATTCGGCTATTCGACAACAAAAAAATCGTACTTTATCAAAAGCGGATATCGATGCAACATAGATTCAAACGGCAACACTAATCCTTATCTTGATGATGTCCCGCATGCATCTTCTTACCAAGCTGCCGTGTATAGACTTGCTGCTGAGTTAATAAAAGAAAACGAGTTTAAAAATGTATTAGATGTCGGCTGTGGATTTGGAATAAAATTAGCCAAATATATTTACCCTGTGTGCCACGACATAACGGGCATAGATTGTGAGCACGCGATAAGGTTTTGTAAAAGGGAACACAATTTTGGAAAATGGTTTACGGATAACATTGAAAAGCCGAGTCTTCATTTAGACAGGAAATTTGACCTTATTATCTCTTCAGATGTTATTGAACACCTGGTAAATCCTGACACATTGCTTGAATATATTAAGTCACATTCCCACCCAGAAACAACCATTGTTCTTTCAACTCCGGAAAGGGATATGATACAGGGTAAAGACAGTTTTGGCCCCCCCGCCAACAAAACTCATGTAAGAGAATGGAACATGGCGGAATTTCATAAGTATATTTCCGAGTATGGATTTAATATCCTCGAACCGTTCCTGGCTAAGGACAAAGATGATTCAGCGGCAACAACGTGTCAAGTTTTCCTCTGCAAGCCGGACGTTCATCAGCACCTTTTAATCGCTCCTGCCAAAACGGTAGAAATGCAAACAGCAGCTACTTCCATCCCAAGAAAAAAACGGGAAGATAAATATGCCGAGTTTTCATCGCAAGAGACGGTACAGTGCAAAGATATACAAGAGTCAAGAATGAACTCGGAAACATCCTTACCAGAGAGTATAGATGAGAAGAATTCCAGAGATTCTGCTTTAAATTACTTCCTCAAAGCCCAAGAGTGCCTGAACAAAGAAAATTTCGGTACAGCCGTGGAGTGTATGCGACAATACAGGTCGATGATAGATTATTCCACATTCCCAAGGATATTCAACAAAACAGATAAAAGTGGTGGTATAGACGTTTCAGTAATAATAGTTTCGTACAATAGAACTGAATACTTGAAAAAGTGCCTTGAATCTCTGTCAAAGCAGGATGATGCTAATTTTGAAGTTATCGTGGTTGATAATGGGGAAAGCGATTTTGCAGCTTTTCGGCAGTATGTGGATCAGTATATTAAATGCCCCATTAATTTCTTCCTTTCTGAAGGAAGAAACATAGGTGCTTGTTGCGCAAAGGGGAAAATAATCGCCTTTTTGGACGATGATGCGCTGGTCCAGTCCAATTATAT
>JABMRO010000382.1 GCA_013202635.1 Planctomycetota bacterium | reverse complement strand
GGTAAGACTACGCTGTTTAATGTGCTGACCGGATTTATTCGCCCGGATAGCGGGAGCATGAGTCTAAAGGGTATGGATCTGACATCGCTTGCTTCGTATAAGCGGGCGCGTTTAGGTATGGCTCGGACGTTTCAGAATTTGCGGTTGATTCGGCAGTTGTCCGTGTTGGAGAATGTACTGCTGTGTTTTCCCCGCCAGGCGGGTGAGAAGTTGGGCAGTGTGTTCTTCCAATGGAGACGGTGTAGGCAACAAGAGACTCTGAACAGAGATAAGGCCCTGGCTTTGCTGGAGCAGGCCGGTATAGAGATAAGGTCTATGATTCAGCCGAGGCATTGTCATACGGCCAGCAGAAACTTCTGACTATTGTCTGTTGCTTGGTGGCTGATGCACAAGTCCTTCTGTTAGATGAACCCGTGGCTGGGATTGCCCCTGAGATGATTGAAAGAATTCTTGGCGTAATTCAGGACTTGCCCACACAGGGCAAGTCTGTGATGTTAATAGAGCACAATCTGGATGCTGTGATGCAGGTTTGCAACCGTGTGGTTTTCATGGACGCCGGAGCCAACATCAGCGAAGGCACACCCCAGCAAGTTCGAGACGACCCCAGAGTCATTGAGGCATATATCGACTGAAGACAAGAAATGTTACAGGTGGAGCACTTAGAAACGGGATACGGCAAGAAGCAGGTTCTCTTCGACCAGTCGCTTGAGGTACGCCAGGGTGAAACCGTTGCTATCATCGGCCCCAATGGAGCGGGCAAATCCACAGTGCTCAAAGCTGTTTGTGGCCTGATCCAGCCATGGAAGGGACATATCCGTTTTGAGGGCAAACAGCTTAACGGATCAACACCTGCAAAGAACGTACGCCGAGGCATTACGCTCGCTCCACAGGGCAACCGAGTATTCCCCGACTTATCGGTCATGGAGAACCTGGAGATCGGCGGCTACCACTTACCCAAGAAAGAATTGCGCGATCGAATAGAACACGTGCTGCATATATTCCCCATCCTGCGTGAGCGCCCGAAACAGGCAGCAGGAAAGCTTTCCGGCGGAGAGCAACAGATGCTTGCTCTGGCCCGTGCTCTAGTCCCCAAGCCGAAACTCCTCATGCTCGACGAACCATCCTTAGGCCTGTTCCCTGGTATCGTGAAAGACATCTTTGACACAATCCAAACCATCAGTCGTGATACCGGCGTGAGCATTCTGCTCGTCGAACAGAAGGTCAGTCAAGCCCTCGATATATGCACAAAGGTCTACGCCCTCAAGCTCGGCAAGGTGTCTTTTCAAGGATTACCGAACGACCTGGCTGACGACACGACAAGGCTGAAGGAATTATTCCTTTGACTCTCTGTACTACTTGTGTGGTCCCCGACACATACGCTTCGAAAGGTTATGGTTCTAATACATCGCATTCCCCCTCCCCTCAAGCATCAAGCTACCCGCAACTCAAGAGACTTACTGTGCTTGTCAAGCGTAAGTGGGACCACCGTGACATCACATCTAACGTTATAGCTTACAAGCATTTACACCGCTGAACGTCTCGATGGCAGTTTTGCCCATTTTCTGCTACAATTACGCTATCAAAGAAGGTATTCGCATACTTTAAGAGGAGGTTGAATAAGCTTTATGGACAAGAACCTCGATACTGCCACCTTTGCTGTTTCATTAATCTTCAGAAAAGTAGAACGTCCCCTTCTCCCCCCTTGAATTGAATAATCTAATCATTCAATTTCCTTTAGCTCTATTTTTACGAATCCTAATAATGGGTCTTTGTATGACTCACCTTCTTTATTCACAGTTAACGTGGCATTTTTTGCCTGAAATCCGACCTTATATTTATCCTCACCAGAGTCGTTCTTTTGTAAAACAATGCCAATATCCTGATCTTTTGTCGATGCCCAACCCCTTTGGGCCGGGGTATTTCGATCAATAGAAAACATTTCGAAATTCGAAAACTTTGAAAACTCCTTTTGGATTTCAATTACACCTTGGGCGTTATTGACTATTAGCTGGTTTCCTTTTGTTGGCTTAAAAAAAGTGTTTCTTGGAAATGCTATAGCTATTTCATATTTTGAAATATTGATGGTGTTTAACTCAATTTCATCTCTTTTTATTTTTTCTTTTCGACTAGGCAG
>JABMRO010000381.1 GCA_013202635.1 Planctomycetota bacterium | reverse complement strand
TTCAGGTATGTGTCAGTGAACAAAAGCTCTCGGACAATACATAATCAAGGGATTTTCCTTGACGGCAAGGTAGTTAATTTGGTATAGATAATATTAGTGAAACTTGTGCCTGCACAGACGGGCATCTGCGGATTTGAGGTCATCCAAAGGGCGCAATTCTCGTAGTTTTCCGAATAGAGGAGGAGTCATTGTGTATTATACGAGGCGCAGAGTTGTAAGTAATAACTTTTCTTTGTTTTTCGCCGCTAAGATTGTTACATCTCAATTAACACTTCATATCCCGCCTCTGCGGGAACGAGAGTTTTTTGTATGGCCAAACCATAATTCATAATTGTATTAACTTTTTTGAAGGAGGATATTGTTATGTTTAATAAATTGATTCTTTTAGTTTCTGTTGTTTTGATACTGGGTCTTACCGGGAGTACCTCGGCTGAACTGATTGGACGCTGGAAGCTGGATGAGGGCTCCGGCACCACCGCCGCAGACTCTGTCGGCAATAATGAGGGAACACTATACGGTGACACAAGCTGGGTGGAAGGCATCTTAGATGGCGCATTGTCCTTTGACGGCGACGGTGACTATGTGGACTGCGGGAACGACCCAATATTCAATCCATCGGACAGCTTCAGCATCACGCTTTGGGCATACATTAGAGACTGGAGCACAGGCTGGGCTGAATCTATATTTAGCAAGGGCGGTGATTGGGACAGAGGCGGCTGGGTAGTGCGAAGGTTCAGCAGTGAAGTCATAGTCTTTACGGGTTCAGGCCTTACCGCAACAAGCCAGGGTGAAAATCATAACCTGGCGGGCAACACGCCGCCGCCGTTGAACGAATGGGTTCACATTGCCTGCGTATATGACGTCAATAACATGGCATACATTTATTTTAACGGAATTGCAGACGCACGCATACCTGCTTCAGGAACAATTGAAGCTACCGATGCCAGCGTGTATTTGGGAACCAGAAGTAACGTAGAGGGTACTGCTCCAGATGGCTGGGGGGAATCTTTCTTCGATGGTATGCTTGATGATGTGCGCTTCTATGACCATGCACTGGAAGAGGCGGAGCTTGGGCCGATTATGGAAGGTAAAGTAGAATTGCCGGGCCCCCTGGCTGCAAGACCGAACCCTGCTAATGGGGCTACGGGTGTGCCAATGGATACGGCCCTTAGCTGGAAACCGGGACTTTTTGCCGACAAACATGATGTGTACTTCGGGACAGTTTACGACGACGTCAACAATGCCAGCAGAGACAATGATCCGAACGGTGTTCTGGTCAGTCAAAACCAGGACGAAACTACTTATGAACCTGCCAACCTTCTCGAATTCGGCCAGACCTATTATTGGCAAGTCGATGAAGTCAATGATGCCGAGCCGAATAGTCCGTGGAATGGGGATGTCTGGAGCTTTACGGCAATCAACTATCATGTCGTGGACGATTTTGAGAGCTACAATGACCTTGACTCGGATGACCCCAATAGCAACAGGATATTTAATGCCTGGATAGACGGATTCGACAATCCGGCTATCAACGGCTCTATCGTTGGTTACCCCAATCCTCCATTCGCCGAGCAGACTACCGTTCACAGTGGCAATCAGTCAATGCCATATTTCTATGACAATGATATGAAATATTCAGAAGCAGTAAGGACGCTGGATTCGGTGCGTGACTGGACATTGGACGGCGTTCAAGAATTGTCGCTGTGGTTTAGAGGTTATCCGGGTTATTCCGGCAGTTTCGTGGAAGAACCAGTCGGCACCTATACGATGACCGGCTCCGGCGCTGATATCTGGGACACCTCCGATGAGTTCCACTTCGCCTACAAGGAGCTCACCAGCCCCGGTTCGATTATAGCAAAAATCGAGACCGTGGAGCAGACGGACCCCTGGGCCAAAGCTGGCGTGATGCTCCGCGATACCCTGGATACGGATTCCATCCATGCTATGATGATCGTCTCAGCTACGCAGGGCGTTTCCTTTCAGCGCCGCAGATCGGCGGGTGGTGTGAGCTTTGCCACGGATATAGCCGGGATCATGGCGCCGCAATGGGTGAAAATAGAACGCAGCGTTAGCGGCACTGTTACGGCCTCTTATTCGGCTGACGGCACATCCTGGACACAGGTTGGCAACGAGAGCATGACAATGGATATTCCTATGTATATAGGTCTGACAGTAACCGCACACAACGCCAGTGAGGTCTGTGAGGTCAAGTTCTCTAACGTTAGTATCACCGGTACGGTCTCTGAGCAGTGGACAGATGAGGATATTGGGATACTCAGCAATGCCCCTCGGCCTATGTATGTGGCTGTGGGCAACAGCACCGGTGAACCTGCGGTAGTCTATCACGAAGACCCCAACGTAACAGTGATACCCGCCTGGACCGAGTGGATTATTCCTTTGCAGGATTTTGCCGATCAGGGTATAGACCTGACCGATGTTGATAATATCGCTATTGGTATCGGCACTAAAGGCGATACGACGAGCCTTGGCGGTTCGGGAAAAATGTTCTTCGATGATATCCTGCTGTATCGACCAGGAATAGATGCTGCCGAGTAAAGCAATATTTTGAT
>JABMRO010000380.1 GCA_013202635.1 Planctomycetota bacterium | reverse complement strand
TGGATGGCCATTCCCGGGGTCGAAGGCACTGCAATCGGGCTTTTCGAAGGTAAGCCTTGTATCAAGATTTTTACATCGAAAAAACCACAAGAAGTACGAGCTAAGATACCGTCAACTGTCGAAGGTTATCCTGTAATTATTGAAGAAACAGGGTCATTTCGTGCGCTGGACTAACCATAGTTCCGGCAGATAAAACTTTCACACAATCATAAACATCAAGCCTTTGCATATCTGAATAATCTGTGATTTTCATTAAAAAGTAAGGTACAATTCACAGGTGAATTATGTCCATAGCCAGATTTCTACACAGGAAAGAGAATCGGTATGACAGAAAATCCATGGCCGAGATTGAGGCCTGCGAACAATAAGGATTGCGAGAAAGTAACAGAGTTAGTCTATAGCATTCTAAAAGAATATAACCTGAAGCCAGACCCGGCGGCCACGGACATTGACCTCAAAGATATCGAGCAATCCTATTTTGAACGGGGCGGGGCGTTTTATGTGCTTGAAGAAAAGGAAGGCTCAATAATCGGGGCTTACGGGCTTTACCCGGTTGATAAGGCAACGTGCGAACTTCGCAAGATGTATTTGCACAGCTCATACAGAGGCAAAGGATTGGGCAAATTGCTGCTGGAAGATGCTTTGACAAAAGCAAGGCAAATCGGATTTAAGAAAATGACCCTGGAAACCGCTTCGGTATTAAAAGAAGCGATTAGTTTGTATAAAAGTTACGGGTTTGTAGAATACGAGCCGGAGCATCTGTCAAACAGGTGCGACCAGGCGTTTGTACTCGAATTAGAATAGAATCCAACGGCGTATAACAGCACTATTTCACAATATCCAAATAACAGTTGGCAGCAAGTAGAATTTGTCTGCTAAAAATCTTATCTGAAAACTATCTATTTTGCCGATAGCATACAATAAAGGACTATATTCGAATGTCTCGTCGGCTTTATTGGAAGAACTATAAATGAGTCAAAGCCACAACGGGAAAATGGAACAATCCTGCGATAGCACACAAACCCCTTTAGAGGCTGCGTCTTTCGGCTCTCTAACGGGGCAAACCGAAACAAAGCAAGGCAGACTGCAAGCATTAGTTTTGAAAGATGGCAATCTGTATCTGCGCAGTCCGAGCGGCGAGCTGCCGCAATCACTAATCGAAGCCAATGAAGCCGCAGCAACAGGAAGGATTGAAGAGGCGACCAGGCTTCTAAACGGCAAGGTTGAACAGGCCGTCGTTGAAATCATTGCGCATGACCCGTTTCGAACAGATATTATGTTAGTGCTGGGGATGGTGTTCAAACAAACCAGACAGATAAACAAGGCCAAAGAGTGGTTCGAAAAAATATTGCAGCAGGAATCGCATCCTTTAGTGTGCAATGAGCTGGGATATATCTGCCGGTGCATGGGACATCTGTCGGACGCAATACAATATCAAAAAAGAGCTGTCAAAGCAGACCCGAATAATGCCGAGCTCTTAGCTAATCTGGCCATAATGTTGACAGCAACGGGTAAGGCCCGGGAAGGTATCAATCTATTTCGAAGGGCGGTGGAAATCGAACCGGCCAATTCAGCGATGCACTCTAATTTCCTGTTTAACCTGCATTATCTGCCGAACCTGGAACCTCAGATGCTTTTTGCCGAGCACGAGCGATGGGGTCGGATTCACGCCCCGGCTTCTTTAGGCCAAGTATCTCACAGCAATGTCCCGGACCCTGACCGCAGGCTTCGGATAGGCTACATCTCACCGGATTTTTGCATGCATTCGATAGCTTATAACTTTGAACCGCTTCTGGACGGGCACAACCGTGAAGTTGTTGAAGTTTATGGATACGGTAACGTAAAAATACCGAGCAATGTTACCGAACGGCTTAAACAAAAGTTCGACCACTACCGAAACATCTATGGAATGGACGACGAATCTGTCGTCGCTCTGATTGAAGAGGACCAGATTGATATTCTGGTGGATCTTGGGGGGCATGTGAGCGATAATCGCCTTCTTGTGATGGCATACAAGCCCGCCCCCATTCAGGTTGACTACATTGGAATCGATACAACCGGAATGCAGGCCATCGATTACCGCCTGACCGATACTCTGTCCGACCCACCGGGGTCACAGAAATTCTACACAGAAGAATTGGTCTTTTTGCCGGATGGATTCTTTTGCTACAGGCCTCATGATTCTGCGCCCCCTGTAGTGTCCGGCCCGGCTCTTCGGAAAGGTTATATTACCTTCGGCTCATTTAACAATAGCTGCAAGGTCAACCCGTTCACCATAGCGCTTTGGGCAGAAGTTCTAAAGGCCAATAGCAAGTCGCGTTTTCTATTGAAGTTTGGAGGAGGCGCTGACCATCAAATGAGAGAATATTACTTCCAGCAATTCGAACAACTTGGGATTAGTCAGGACAGAGTAGCTATATATGGATGGAAATTACCCGATGAGCACTTAAAACTGTACGGGGAGGTGGATATTGCGCTGGATACCTATCCGTTTAACGGCGGTATAACCACATCAGAAGGCCTTTGGATGGGCGTTCCGGTAATCTCACTTGTCGGTAAATGTTGTGCTTCCCGGGCCGGGCTGGCCATACTGAGTTACCTGGGTCTTGAATTATTCGCCACTTCGACACCTGAAGAGTATGTTGCCAAGGCCACAGCGCTTGCCGGGAATCTGGAAGCTCTCGAAAAAATTCGCGCCTCGATGCGAGAACGGATGGCTGCCAGCACGTTCTTTGATGCAAAGGGGCTTGCCCGCCGGGTGGAGACAGCCTATCGAAAAATGTGGCATCGATGGTGCCGGGACAATAAGGCGATCTAAGTATTTCTTAGTTGTTTGATTTGAGACTGGTAATTCAAAATTCGAACTGGTCTTTGAAAACGGTTTGGAAATCAAAGACATCATTGAAATCGTCCATTGTATCGGTTTCAGCAGCACTCATCCACTTATGTTTTATCATCAGGTAAACGATTTCGCCGAAATCACGGGTTGTTTTAATACCCCAGTTGTTCAGTACCACCATTGCCATTCTGCCCCACTTTTCGACAGCCAGTTTTTGCAACCCCTCGCAGAGTGTTTGGCCGCTGATGTGCCTGGGCTCGACAGTTATCTTTTTTACGGTTAAGCTGAGTCCCTCATAGACAAACCTGATAGCCGATGGACTGAACCGGGCATCTTCCTTGGCGATTTGTTCAAAATTCTTTTTCATTTTCAAAATATGTCTTGCCTGCATTCCACAAAGTTTCGGTTCATATTAACATTTCTATTGTAAAGCTTTTGTAATTGAGGGTCAATCCCCCTTCGCTCATCATAGAATTATGTATATCTGACTAAATAAGCTCTTGACGGACTGAGTTTTATAGTTGAGAATCCAGTGATGGCCCGCAGAAATTGGCGGCCGGATTAAAGCTGAAAAACCGTGCCTTTTAGACACATAAATTATCTGGCTATAAGCCAGTTGGAGGTGATGTCCTATGTTAAGAACAATTCTTTGCCTGGCACTATTGCTGTGCAGCCGGAGTGTATTGGCTCAAACAAGCGATTATTTTAACGCAACTTATGGCGAGCAGCTTGCCGCTTCCACCGAACAGGTCGGTTTATGGTGGGCCTCATCCGGATGGAAAATAAGTCCGGACAAACCACTGCCCGAAACAAAAGGGCGGGCAATTGTGATACGTGCAGCCCGCAACGAAGCCGAGGCAGCACAATTAGTAGTCAGGCCAACAGTTTCCTTAAAGGATTTCACCGCGCGTGCCGGAGCATTGACAGGACCCGGTGGAATGGTTATCCCAGCCAGGGACGCCGAAGTGCTCAAAGTACGATACGTCAATGTTACACACCCAACCGACAAAAGCTCCGTGCCCGGCCTTTGGCCTGACCCTCTGCCGCGGCTTAAAGGCACCATTAAACTAAAGGCAAATAAAAATCAACCGTTCTGGCTCCGTGTCAAAGTGCCGAGCTATGTTCCGGCCGGAGTCTATACCGGCAGTATTCACCTTTCCGCAGAAAATTACAGCGCCGATGTTAAACTACGCGTGAAGGTTTATGATTTCGTTCTTCCCGACCAGATGACCTGCACAACAGCTTTCGGCTTTTCCCCATCCAATGTATTCCGTTATCAGAAACTCTCCAGTCTTCAACAAAAACGGCAGGTCATCGACAAGTACTGGGCCAGCTTCGGCGCTCATCATATCTCTCCTTACAATCCCGCACCGCTTGATGGACTTGCAGTTACCTGGCCTAAAGTTACCGAGTCAATTAAACCCGAAGAGCTTAAGCCGGTGTTTGACTGGACCTCCTGGGACAAAGCGATGGAACGAGGAATTGATTACTACCACTTTAACTCATTTCGGCTCGGTATTCCGGGGCTCGGCGGCGGAACTTTTCATTCACGGCGTGACCCGGAACTGCTCGGATTCAGTGAGGATACACCCCATTACAAAGCCGCCTTTAACGCCTACTGCCGAGAAGTCCAGGAGCACCTGCGCGAAAAAGGCTGGCTCGACGAGGCCTTTGTTTACTGGTTCGATGAGCCTGCCCCTAAAGATTATGAGTTCGTAATGAACGGTTTTGCTAAGCTCAAAAACGCAGCCCCTGACATCACTCGTATGCTGACCGAACAGGTGGAACCCAATTTAATAGGCGGACCAAATATCTGGTGCGCCGTTTCAAACAACCATAAAGACGGACCAGCCGAACAACGGCGCCAATATGGCGAAAAATTCTGGTGGTATGTCTGCACAGGACCAAAGGCACCCTATTGCACTTTATTCATTGACCACCCCGGCACTGAGCTGCGAGTCTGGCTCTGGCAGACTTGGAAACGCAAAATTGACGGCATTTTAGTCTGGCAGACAAACTACTGGACCAGTTCCACCGCTTATCCTGATAGAGAGCATCCCCAGAATCCTTACGAAGATCCAATGGGCTGGCGCTCCGGTTACAGTACGCCAAAAGGGGTCAAAAAACCCTGGGGCAACGGCGACGGTCGATTCATTTATCCGCCCGAAGCCGCGGCGGATGCCCATCCCTCCGAGCCGGTTCTCGACGGTCCGGTTGAAAGCATCCGCTGGGAAATGCTGCGTGACGGCATCGAGGACTATGAGTACATGGTCATTCTGAGCAGACTACTCAAAACTAAAAGGGACAAACTAACAGCTCAACAGCTAAAAAAATATACGGCTCTGCTTGAGGTGCCCGAAAGCATTACGAAGGACATGACCAACTTCACAAAAGACCCGGCCCCCATCGAAGTCCAACGTGACCGGATAGCCCGGGTTATAGCTAAGCTTAACAGGTTATGAGCTTTTGCCCACCGCTGATCCTTATGGCTAAATTGGTTTTGTAAAAGGAAGTGTCTATTTGCTATAATAAAAGCTCAATATTGGCAATAAAACGTTTGCTGTTAAGCTAATTTCCTAAAGCCAATTGAAAGGGAAAATATGGATTTTGGTCCTTCTATCCAGCATTGTCCGCCCGTGTTTGCCGTAATACTCATTGCATTCGTAATTTTTATGGTCCTGATAGTGGGCATCATAAAGGCATTGATCTTCTGCAAGATATTTTCCAAGGCCGGCTACTGCTGGGCGCTCGGACTGCTAATGCTTGTACCAATAGCAAATATAATCATGCCCTTTGTGCTGGCCTTCGGTGACTGGCCGATTCAAAAAGAACTGCGATTACTTAAACAGCAACAGGAAAGACCGGGAACGTAAAGCGTATATTC
>JABMRO010000379.1 GCA_013202635.1 Planctomycetota bacterium | reverse complement strand
GAAAAAGGAAGTATATTCACTTCTCAATGAATTGGCAGAGGAAGGTAAAGCGATACTATTTATTTCATCTGAATTACCGGAGCTGTTCGGAATAGCCGACAGAATCCTGGTAATGCGAAGGGGACGATTAGTGGGAGACGTAAATCCTAAAAAAACCACTCAGGAAGAAGTTATGCACCTGGCAGCAGTGGAGGCAGCTCAATGAGTAAATTGGCAAGACAGTTACTGCCCTTTGGCAGCCTGATATTGATAATCTGTTTTCTCTCAGCCTTGAAACCTGACACGTTCCTGACTACGGATAATTTCCTGAACGTACTGCGCCGCTCAAGTGTGAACGGCATTATAGCTGTTGGCATGACGGCAATTATAATTTCCGCCGGAATCGACCTTTCCGTTGGTTCAATGATGGCTCTTAGCGGAATGGTCGGCGCCTGGGTGATGATTCTAATCGGCGGAACAAATCCCCAGGGAGCGGTCCTTGTTCTCGGCACCTTTGTTGGAATCGTTACCGGGATTGCCTGTGGTTCTCTGAACGGCCTGTTAGTTACCAAGCTAAAGCTCCCTCCATTTATTGTAACCTTGGGCACTATGAGTACTTTTCGCGGGATTTCTTACGTAATGAATGCCGGAAAACCTTACAATATTCCTCACTACAAGTACCTTAATGAGGGGGTTGTTCTCGGTATTCCCATTTCCGTTTTGATTTTTGCTTTCATTATTGCCCTTTCTGGTTTTTTGCTAAAGTACAGCCGGCTGGGACGCTATACTTATGCTATCGGCTCAAACAGAGAGGCGGCCTTTCATGCAGGAGTGAACGTGGATTCCTGTTTGATACGCATTTATGCTCTAACCGGCTTGGTTGTGGGGATAGCCGCCATGATTACCACCAGCCGGGCCGTCTCAGCGCAGCCGACGGCTGGTGTCACCCTTGAGCTTGATATAATCGCAGCAGTAGTAATTGGCGGCGCCAGTCTGTCCGGCGGCAGAGGAACAATAATCGGAACATTAATAGGAACACTTTTAATAAGCTTTTTGCGGAACGGATGTACGCTCTTAGACATCTCCACCAATGTTCAGTTGATAGTCATCGGGGCCATAATTATTATAGCGGTTGCGGTTGACCAATTGGCACGCTCCAAAGCGACCGCCGGACAATTTGAATAAACTTGTACACCTTTTCCGCCTGTGTTATTATTTGAATTAAGAGCGGACTGGCCATTGATATTCTACTCAAGCATTGTGGGCTTGAATCGATACCTGATAAAAGAAAGAGAGGTGAACTATGAAAATTGCGCACTTTTTTTCCGTGATCAAAATTTTGGAAAACAAGATTTCAGAAGCAATCCCGCTGAAAATCATTCTGGCTATTTGTATCATCGTGATTCTGAATCAACTTAACGCTATCAAGTCTGAAGTGGCCTCGATTCAAAGCGATGTGTCATCGGTAGAGTCGGGGGTATTCTCAATAAAGTCTGAGTCATCCTCTATAAAAAGGGATGTATCTTCGATAGAATCTGATGTTTCCTCGATGAAACGGAATATTAGTACGATAGGTTCTGATGTTTACTCGGTAAAACGAAACGTATCCTTAATAGGTTCTGATGTTTCCTCTATTAAGCTTGGACGGTAGCTACAAAAAGATAAGAGAAAAGATGAGGTATTTGTTACGGTATGTATATTCAAACAGCGATATGCAACCAGAAACATTATGTCACCAACCGGATCAGGCCGCTTCTTTCTCTAATACTCAAATCATTCCAGAGCAACAGTAGTGCCGCTTTTATGTGATTCCAGAGCTGCGGTGAACAGTCGGTGCCACAAAGTTGTCTCATCAGGTATAACGCAGCCGGAAAACTTAGTAAAAGGCTTACCGTTGTCGAACTCATATAAAAACCCGGCCCACATCTGCAGAATCGCATCGGATAGGCCAAACTGAAAGATACCATGCGTTATAGATTTGAATGGAACTTCCTGCCCCATCTCTATCTGCTGCCATACCTGCTCTGAACCGTTGTATTCGAGCATATCGAGTGTGTTGGCGTTCTTAGTACTAAACTTAGCACAAGCTTTGGTACCCAAAACTTCAATATACCAGTTATTTTTCTGGCCGGGCGAGATACGCTGTGTCCTGAGTGTAAACGGAAATACATCTCCGGAATTAGAATCTCTGGCTTCACAAAGAAGTGTTGCATTATCCCACGTCTGGCAAGGCACCATCCCGCCTTTTCCGTCCGGACGCTCCTGTATTATATTTGAGAGTACAGCCCATACATTTAAGGGAACCCAGCCCGCCCTGAAAGGAACTGAACAGACATGTGGTCCCAAATCACCCATGCAGCCATACTCACCATTGGCCTCGACCGTTCGCTTCCAGTTGATGGGTTTGGCTGGATTAAGGTCGCTGCAGTGCAGGAAGCCAACGTTGACCTCAATAATTTTGCCGAAGGCACCGGCCTCTATCATCCGGCCAATTCTCTGCACAGCAGGGAAGAACAGAAACTGTGACGAACATTTGACAAAACAATCAGGGTGTTTGCTGACGCTGGCCATTATCGCGTCATTTGCTTCGGTGTCTATGCCAAACGGTTTTTCTCCCATTAAGTGCTTGCCGGCTTCCAGAGCGGCACAGTAGAACGTCTGATGCAGGTTGTGTGGAACCGAGATATAAACCGCCTCAACGTCACGATTGCCAAGAAGCTCACGATAGTCACCGGTAACCTGTCTAATAGTAGGTATGTTATCCTTAAACCAACCAATATTCTCTGCAGAAATTGTACGACGGCAAATTGCAACTATTTCAGGCCGTACGTTCATCTCAGGCAGATGAAGCCAACGAGCGGCGGCACTGGCAAATTCACGTCCCATCATGCCGCAGCCAATTATTCCAAAGCGAAGAGTCTTCATTTAGGACTTCTCAACCGGCAACTGTACAATTCACAGAGTTGACAAACTACCAACGCCTGATTCATACGCTTTCAGGCTCAGGATGAATCCACGGCCGGCGGTACGGCCTGCGCAGCAGACGGTTCGCTTCATCATCGTCCACAACCCGCCCTCTTTCAGGGTCCCAGACAAGTGTCCGGCCAAGCTGGCATGCGATGTTGGCCAGAATACACGAGGCAGCAGTGATATAGCCCTGCTCAATATCAGACACCGGCTTACTGCGGGTCTCAACCGCCGCCAGGAAGTTCTTCCAGTGCTCCCGAATTGCGGAAGCCACCTGACGTTCCAGGTCCTTCTCGGTTTTGTCTTCCGGGAATTGGTCATATTCGTAGAGTGCATCGCCGTGCGCCTTTTCGCCCTTGCCACGAGGAATGAAATCGTACTTATGAACGTCCGCCTTAAGCGTCCCTTTGTCGCCATGGATGAAAGCCGCCCACGGATAATCAGGATCGGGCGCATTGCCCCAAGTGCGATGTGTCCAGACCACAGGCATCTCCCCGAAATCAAACGTTGCTGTCTGGGTGTCGGAAATGTTGGACTTACTGTCCTTGTCCACCAGGATACCGCCGGACGAGCTGATGCGCTTCGGCCAGCCTAAATCCAGCATCCATCGCACCATGTCGAGCATGTGCACGCACATGTCACCGATAATACCGTTACCGTATTCCATGAATGCCCGCCATCGCCGCGGATGCACCAACGAATTATACGGCCGCTTTGGTGCCGGGCCGGTCCACATATCATAATTGAAATGTTCGGGAGGAGCCGTATCGGGCGGGTTCCCCCGTGCACGCATATGATAGTAGCAGCAAATCTCGACATGGCCGACCTTACCGAGCCTGCCGGCTTTTATGATTCTCTCGCAAGCTTCGACCAGATGCGGGGTACTGCGTCTCTGCATGTTTACCTGCACAACCCGTTTGTACTTTCGGGCCGCGGCAAGCATGGCCTGCCCCTCAACGACATCGGCGCTGATGGGTTTCTCGACATAGACATCGGCCCCGGCCTTAACGGCAGCGATCATCGCCAGTGCATGCCAATGGTCGGGCGTGGCAACGTGAACGATATCGAGCTGCTCCCGCTTGAGCATTTCGCGGTAGTCCCCGTAAGTGCGAGGTTTCCTCTTTGACCTCTGACGGGCGGCCACCATCGCGGCTGCCTCGGCCAGCATCTTGCTGTCCACATCACACAGCGACACCACCTCAACCGGAGCGACCTGAAGCAGTCTAAACAGAGCGCTCTTCCCGTACCAGCCACAGCCAATCAACCCTACCCGCCTGGATCTTTGGCCGGCAAATCCCGTGGCATAGCCGCCAACGGTCGACAAAGCCAGACCGGCCGCCCCGGCTTTAAGAAAATCACGACGATCCATGGTATTCCTCCAAAAAATAATCTAAAGACAAACACAAAAAAACCATCGGATTATACCCAGTCTCAGAATGGTTTGCAAGTGCCTACTCACAAGGGTTTGATGATATCCCGCACTGTTACCGATTTTGGACGGTTGCCGAAACAGCAATAATACTTCGACAGCTTGAAAAACAGGAACCGATAATTTGCCCGCTGTCAGAAACAAATTTTTCCTTATACACTGATTTCAGACAGGAACATGAGCAGAAACTTCCTTCCTCTTTAAAGCAAAAAAAACGGAGAGAGCGGGATTCGACTTACCCTCTCTTTGTAAGGTTCTCAATAACCTGATTTCACAGATTAATTCAAATGATAGCAAGGATTTAAATTCTCTTGTTGATTTACTATTCTTGCACGATTTTTTACTATCTTGTGATGCGTTTTGAGGGCAATTTGAGGGCAACTTGGTGATTGCTGTATACAGAATTATGGTAACTCAACCACTTAAATCAAGGTTTTCGAGAAGGCAAAACGTCTCGAAAAACCATTATTCGTTAAAGCGTTTAAGGCACACAAGCATAGGTGACATAAGTGTTTGCTTGACAAAATGTTACATTACAAGGAGCAACGGATTTTCAGTCCGAAGACAGGTTTTGTAAGTACTTGTGAATAAATGATTAATGGTTGTTAAATAAGAACTTGTGATGCCGGCCGTAGCACAACAGTAGCGTAACAGTAGCCTAAACGTGCATGTCTGTTGCAAATTCTGTTGCAAATGGGCGGCTTGGGTTAATCCAAATTATGTTCTTATACTCGATAGAAGAAATCATCTCGACATATTCACCTACCCTCGATTTTAGCGAAAAAACGAAGGTTTTTTTACGTCGGATTAAGTATCCGGAGGAAAAAAATGTATCAATCATATAATTCTTT
>JABMRO010000031.1 GCA_013202635.1 Planctomycetota bacterium | reverse complement strand
TCTTGATACTATGTCGCGATTATACTTTGTTTTTGTAGTTTTTTGTTTTACAGCGGTTTTGATTTTTGCCGTTTATCTGCGGAGTGCCAATAATCACATTTTCTATAAGCTTTGTGTGTGCAGGAGCGAGCAAGGCCGATTGAAACAGGAGCTTGGCGCGAAACAGTTGCAGCTTGAAGGTTTAATAAATCCCGCTGCAGTATCACAGCGTTTTGAAGTATTAAATACCAACGATTAAAAGTTGAAAAGCGTTAGAATTACCATTCTTTTTTCTTTGCTTCTGGTTGGCGCATTTGCGGCGCTGGCAGGGCGGTGCTTTTATCTACAGTTTCTCAGGAACGGCCATTATATTGGCAAGTGCCTCAAACAGCAGCAGGGTCAGGTTCCATACAAGCCTCAGCGCGGTGTGGTTCTTGATTGCCGCGGCAGAGTATTGGCAGCGAGTAACAAAGTCCGGATTATTAAAATAGAGCCCCGGAAAGTAAAGGACCTCAAGAGCCTTTCGAGCGATCTTCAGCCTATATTGGGTATTGGTGCTCACGAGATATGTAAACTTATCAACGAAAGCAACAACCCGGGATATGTCAAAATCAAGGCGGACGCCGATCCTGGCGAATGTGATGCCGCCCGCAAGATATCAAACGCGGTCGGGGTGGAATCAGACTGGCGAAGACATTATCCGATGGGCCGCTTGGCGGTACACGCCGTTGGTTTTACGAGCCGTGACAATCGTGGTTTGGAGGGCGTCGAATATCAATACGACAAGCAGCTCAGCGGTTTGGGAGCGCAGGATGTATTTTTTGCAGATGTACGCCGGAGGCCGATTTGCCCGGCGCCTATTGAGCAAAATCCGGCGGATAATAACGATGTGAAAAAGGCTGTTTTAACCAATGGTGCCGGAATTATTTTGACCATTGATGCTACTATCCAGCAGTTTGTTCGAGATGAGCTTATCAGGCAATACGAGAGCTATGAGGCCGAGTCGGCTGTGGCGATTGTTGCCGAGCCAAAGACCGGAGCAATCCTGGCTATGGTTTCACTTCCTGATTTCGACCCCGCTAATGTTCATTCGACCGACGCTGATAATCGCCGTAACAGGATTATGACCGATGAGTTCGAGCCGGGCAGTATTATCAAGCCGGTTGTGGCCGCAATCGCTCTTGATGCCGGTGCCGTGAACAAAACTGAAAAGATATTCTGCGAAAACGGAAATTATTCCGGGAGGGGTTTCGGACGAATCGGTGAGTATCGCAATGGCTTCGGTGATTTGACTGTATGCGAGATTCTGATCAATTCGAGCAATATAGGAATGGCGAAAATTGGCCAGAGGCTCGGCAAAGAGAGGCTCTATAAAGGTCTTAGACTTTTCGGTTTCGGCAAAAGAGCGGGGATTGATTTACCCGGTGAGGCCGACGGGCTGCTGCATGAGGCGCGCAAGTGGGATGGATACAGCATAACACGGATACCCTTTGGTCAGGAAATAACAGTAACATCGATTCAATTAGTTCGTGCTTTTTGCATACTTGCCAACCGGGGCCGTGTGGTTCGCCCGTTTCTGGTCAAAGCGGTAGTTGACAGTAATGGAGAGATTACCGAGCTGAAGCATCCTCTGCCGCCGGTCGGTTATATTGTCAAACCTGAAGTAGCGGAATGGATTGTCAGCGAGGCCATGGTCGGGGTGGTTAATGAGGGGACGGGTAAAAGAGCCAAATTGGAAAAATGGCAGGTTTTCGGGAAGACTGGGACAGCCAACATCGCCAAAAGCGATGAGCGGGGATTTTCGGACAGCGATTATGTGGCTTCATTCATAGCCGGAGCGCCGGCGGAGGACCCGTCCATAGTGGTTTTGGTTTCGGTCCGCAAGCCGAACAAGAGGCTCGGTAAAGGCTATACGGGGGGAGTCGTGGCATCACCGGTGGCGGGTAAAATAATCGAAAAGACGCTTAACTATCTTGAGACCAGATATGCCCGGGCGGATTTCTGATATATGCACAAAAATGATAATTGAATAAATATTTACTAATTATCATTTACCAGTTATCATTCATCCATATCAATTACGATTTATCAGTTACTAAATTTCAACAAGCGGAAATGGCCAGGATAATATATGCTGTCGCGGGGGAGGGATTCGGACACAGCAGCCGGTCTCACCTGATAGGGCAGAGGCTTATTGACGCCGGTCATGATTGTATCTTTGTGGGGTCACAGAAGTCGCTTGTCTATCTGAAACAATATTTCGGCGAGCGAGTGAAGGAGATATTCGGGCTTTCTTTTGCATTTGTAGATGGGCGGATTGATAAATCGGAGACCCTGAAAAGAAATCTTATGAAGCTGCCTGAGGGCAATAAGATAAACGATGAACTTTTCAAAAAACATTTCAAGGCATTTAATCCAGACCTTGTGATATCGGATTTTGAGCCTTTCAGTGCGTGGTGGGCATGGCGGAAACGAGTGCCTTTTATCAGTATCGACCACGAACACATGCTTTCGCATTGCCAGCTCGAACATCAGGGGAGGAACTGGTTTACGAGGATGACTGCCAGGGTGGTAACCGAGTGTCACTATGTGGGGGCGGTTGCTTATATTATTGTGAATTTCTTCGATGCGCCTTTGAGTGTTGATTCGGCGGTTTTGGCGCCGCCTATTATAAGGCCGGTCGTCCGCTCGCTTAAGGCGAGGGCGGGAGAGCATATTCTGCTTTATTCGACAACGGGCGAGGACGAGGAGCAGTTGCGGGAAATCCTTTGTAAATTTGGTGAGCAGAAATTTTATATTTATGGTTTCAAGAAAGACCTTGAATATAAGAACTGCAATTTCAAGAAGCGTTCGACGGAAGGATTTCTGGCCGATTTGGCAGGTGCGAAGGGAGTGATAGCCTCTGCGGGATTTTCATTGATAAGCGAGTGTATGTATCTGAAAAAGAAGATGCTTATGCCGCCGTTGGCCGGCCAGTATGAGCAGATAATAAATGCGCATTATATTCAAAAGCTTGGACTGGGAATTTCGGCTGAGAAATTAGATGAAGCGGTTTTGGCCCGTTTTCTTGATGAATTAGATAAGCCTATGCCGGATGATGAGAGGATTATCTGGCCGGACAACAATAAATTTTTTGAGATATTGCAAGAGGTTTTAAACAGACTGCACAATCCGATTAGCATAGCACTTTCTTAGTTAAATCTGCATCTCAGGAATTTTGTTTTATTCTGTGGTTTGCTCTGTCTGACCGATATATCCAGCTTCGATGCAGAACTGAATGATGTCACGGGCCAGTGGTGCGGCGTCGCTTGAGCCGGACTCGCCTCCTTCGACGACGACGGCGATTGCGATACTTTTGTTTTTGCCGTCAACGGCAAAGCCTCCGAACCATGCAGTTTCCGGGGCTTGTGTTGAGCCTGTTTTGCCATAGACCTTTATGTTCTGGTTGGTGAGACCTGGAAGAGCCTCAGCGAATGTAGTGTTAGCTGTTCCGCTAATTTCGTTAACGACGGCGCTCATGCCGTCGTAGATTACCGCCAAAGTTCCGAGTGAAATTTCAAGGTCGATGTCTTGAGAGGTGGCTGATGAGTCGTAGTTGGTATTTTGTGCGGCCGGGGTGACAGAGGACTTAAATAATCGGGGCAGCTTAAATAATCCGCCCCGGGCGATAGCGGCCATTGAGTTTGCGACCTGCAGGGGGGTGGCCCGGAGATTGCCCTGTCCTATTCCGAACCACCTTCTTTCGCCATCACTAAGGGGCGGCATTTGCTCAAAATCCGAGATAGTTTCTCTTGGTATAATGTTTGAGATTACACCAGATAACTGGCGGAAGTTTCTTGGGATTTCGTTTTGGGAAATTGAAGGCGGAGGAAATAGTATTTTTTGGCCGTAGCCGAAGTTAAATAACCATTGCTGAAGTACCAGGGGTTCGATTCTGTGGGCGAGGCGGGAGAAATAAATATTGCAACTGCCTCTGATGGCATTGCGTGCGTTGTTTTCCCATCTGCCGTCGTGGCCCATGCTGAATCTGTTGTACAGATAGCAGCTTGGCCAGGCTGTTGGGGCTTTCTGAGCTGGGCAGGATATAGTTTGCTCGGGTGTGATTTTGCCGGACTCAAGCCCTGCGATAAGAATCAGGGGTTTTACGACAGAGCCGGGTGGATAGCGTTCGTTTATCGCTCTGTTTATTAAAGGCCTGTCTGGATTTTTATCAAGGTCGGTATAGTCATATCTTGTACGGTTTAAGTCATAGACCGGCATTGAAACCAATGCGAGAATGTCGGATGTTCCGACATCAATGACAACGGCGGCCATGCCGGGGCCACAATTAGGCTCATGGGGATAGGTTGCCAGATAGTTTTCTATTTCTTCCTGAAGTTCGATATCAAGTGTCAGATTAACGTTTGAGCCGAAGCTGATTTCGGTTCGAACAATCTGACTGTCTATGTCTTCGAATTCTTCTCCTCGTCTGCCGCGAAGTATTGCTTCGCAAACGTATTCGACACCATCCTCTCTTCCGCCGAGATCCTCGGTCAAATAACTTGCGAACTTGTCATCTTTGAAAAGCTGCTGGTCTTTTTCTTGAGTTACACGACCGACCCAGCCTATCGTTTGGGCCGCGACAGTACCGTAGGGGTATAACCTTCTGGCTTTTGGCATAATCTGGATACCGTCAACTTTCAAGAATTCCAACTGGGCGGCAAAAATATCATCATCGGTTTCCAGCTCCAGGAGCATCTCTGGGTCGTGCATTTCGGCAATATTAATTTCGTTGATGAGGCGAATTCGTTTTGTCAGGTCCGGTTCTTTCGCTTCGAAATCGGCCATTGCTTCAGAGTGAGGGACGCTGATGATGCTGTCATATTTGTTAACAAGTTCGGAATTCGGGAAATTAGGCCGCCATGCCTGAAACGCGCGCTTGTTCCAGATTCGGTCGTTTATTCTCTTTATTTCGGCCCTGATATCTGAAGAATTGACTCCTCTGAACTGGGCGCACTTGTTTATTACCTGGTTTAAGTCTTCGAGGCCGAGTTCCAGCTCTTTTTGTACTTTGTCAACAGCGTCCGAGTCTTCTTTGTCGGCGGCGCTTAATAATTTTCCTTGGCCGACGCGGTCATCCATAAAGCCGCTGAATTTATAGTCTATACATATTTGGAAGTGTGGTTCATCAGTTGCCAATACATTGCCTTTTCTGTCGAGTATTTCGCCTCTGACGGTTTTAAGTTGTCGGGACTGGCCTTTTTGTAGTTTTAGCTGCTCGACATCGCTTTGGACGGAGGATGTTGGAAGCAACTGCATTTGTATGAGGCGCAGCAAACAGAGAAGTAAGAGTATCGCGCTTATTATTACAAAGATTTTGATTCTCTTATCGTACATCTTATCCTGTTTTTAGTGTTTATTGTCGCGATTTGCAATTTATTATTCCAAGTGTGCGGGCCTAACGCCGTTTGAAACGACTTGTTTTTTTACGCATCCACCAGGCAGATGGCAAGAATAAAAACGGTCCGACGATGGCCGAGTACAGAGCTATCCCGAAGAGAGGAGCAAATATTTTCGGTGGAGTCGGCTCACCTTTTATAGCGTTTAAGATATAGACAAGCGAGCCGACCAAAAGTGCGGTGATAAATATCGCAATGGCTTGATAAGATATTTTTTTGATGGCAATAACCCTGTGGAGGTATGCCAGAGCAGAGCCGAAAATACCAAAACTAATCATTTGGGGGCCCATCGTCCGTCCAATAAGGTCGGCGGCAAAACCTATGATGAACGAAGATATAATTGCGTCGGAAGTGTTGCAGTAAACAGCAAAGAAAACCAGAAGTATTAACAATAAATCAGGTTTGCTATTCAAATCAGCAAAAAAGCTGGCCTGCAGGACCGTAGCAAGAAGAACTAAAACTGCAAACCGAAGCCATCGCATTTATATTTCCTCAGCCGTTTCCATCTCGAAATCTGTCGTAAAATTGGGACCCTGCGTTATTCAGGGGGATTCATCACTATTACATGTACGTTCTCAGCCTTTTGTATGTTACAAACCGGTTCGACGGTTATATCCCAGACCAGAGGCTGGGCATTGTGCTCACATCGAACCACTTTTCCTATAATCATAGGCGTATCGAGAAAGCCGGGTGTTTTTCTGGCCATAATCTTAGTGCCAATCTTGACTTTGTCCTTTATCATTTCCACTTTAGCCTGATTGTTGCCGCAGCCTTTCATAAGCCGCCAATCTTTGTTTGGGATATTTACCGCTGTGACCGAAGCAGGGTCGGTAAACAAGCGAACCCGGGCGGTGCGTGTACAAACGTCTGAAATGGTTCCGATGATACTATTGTAAGCCAGAACGAACAGGTTTTTCTCCAGGCCATCTTCTTTTCCGCGATTGATGATAAGCTCACCCCTGAGATTATCGACAGAGTCTGTAATGACATCAGCCAGAACAAAACTCGTACGTTCCCAGGCCGGTGTATTGCGCATTTTGGAAAGCTTTTGGATAGTTCGCTGAGCATCATCCCGTTGCTGCGTAATGTTGGCAAGATGATTTAAGGATCTTTCGTACTCCTCGCGAGTGACCATGTCCTTATCTCTAAGCTGCCGGCGTGTTCCTGCCGAGAGTGAAATGTTTCGGCCAATACTTAATGGCCAGCGGAAAACGTAGGTAAAAGCGAACTGGAATTTATTCGTGAGACTTTGCGGAGAGAGAAGGATAATGAATCCGGTCAACATACACCAGATGAACAACATTTTTCTGGAGACTGTAATTTGCTTCCATGCCATTATAGTATTGTAGATGCCGTATTGCGTTCTCAGATTATACGCATTACGAACAAAGGACCACGAATCAATCCCATCCGTATTCGTTATGGTCCATCGTATCCTTCCACAACTCCAGATTTTCCAGATAGACGCTGGTGCCGCGTGCTACACAGCTAAGCGGGTCATCAACAGTTTCAACTTTCAGTCCAGTCGCATTTGCCAGTACGGTATCCATACCGCGCAGCAGTGAGCCACCTCCGCAGATATTTATTCCGTTGTCGATTAGGTCTGCGGCCAATTCGGGCTCGGCCTTTTCGAGCGTTACAGTGACCGTGTCAATAATTGTAGCGATGGGGTCACGAAGCGCCTCCCTGATTTCCTCACTTGTTATTACGATTTTTCTCGGCAGGCCGGAGATGGTGTCTCTGCCTGCAATTTCCATCGTCAATTCCTCTTCAAGCGGAGCCGCCGAGCCGATTTGTATCTTGACTTTTTCAGCTCTTGCCTCTCCGATAAGCAGGTTGTAAGTTTTTTTCAGATGATTAATTACCGCCTCATCCATATCATCGCCGCCAATACGAATTGATTCGGCGGTAGCGATATCGGCCAGAGACATTATTGCCACTTCAGTTGTTCCTCCACCGATATCGACAATCATAGAAGCGGTGGGGTCTGTTATTGGCAGTCCCGCCCCAATTCCCGCGGCCATTGGTTCATCAACGAGATAGACCCTGCGTGCTCCGGCACGTTCGGCACTGTCAATGACCGCCCTGCGTTCAACAGCGGTTATACCACTTGGTACGGCGATTACGACTCGTGGTCTGACAAGCCCACCTCTTCCGTGGACTTTTCTGATGAAATAGCTTAACATCGCCTCAGTGATTTCGAAATCGCTGATAACGCCGTCTTTTAGGGGTCTTATTGCGCTGATTGATCCCGGTGTTTTGCCCAACATTTCCCGGGCAACCAGGCCTACAGCTTCGCCGTTGTTCAGGACAATGTTGGTTCCTTTGCGAACAGCAACGACGGATGGCTCATTCAGGACAATACCTTTGTCGCGGACACAAACCAGGGTAGTGCAGGTACCAAGGTCGATACCCATATCCATGCTGAACCAACCTAAGATTGTGTCCAGGACCACTTTCGACTCCTTTCTTAATTTCCAATTCAGACACTTGTGGAAATCACAATTTCTAACAGATTATTTTTATATAATAAAGAGCGGTATTGTCAATAGCGAAATTTATGTTGGAATTTTGAATATTGTGCCGTACTGCTGATAGCACTGGTAAGCGACGTAAACAGCAGTGGCCAGCACCGCACAAAACGTGAAAGCGAGAATAATAGTATAGAGGTTATCCGGTACTGTTATATTTTTGCCTCGAGCTTGCCCATTAGGACTCATATATCGACCTCACAAAGTTAGGTTATTTCTACAAATTAGTACTTACGCTGTCACCGTTTTTAGGCTGTTCCTTTGTAACGTCCATAAGTTCCAGCGTACCGATTGCTTTTTCAGGCTCAACGTCCAGAATCACAATGTCACAAATAAACTTGTCGGCGCGAGTTACGTGGAATTTCATATTCTGTTTGACGCCATTTGCGGCTCCGATGGATATTTCTGCGAGAGAATTTTCCAGGTCCACCGTGGTTATCAAACCTTTCAGGCCGATATCAACAGCGGACGGGGCAACTCTGGCTTTTTCCTTTATCGGGGTAACCGATACGGGAGCTGCAACAGTTTGGCCGGATTTCTGGAGGAACTTGCCTAATTCGTTTTGCAGCCCCGTCTTTTCTTCGAGCAGCAGTCTTGATTGTTTCTCCAGGTTATCTATGATAGCCATTTTCTCAATAAGAGTAGACGTGGTTTCTTTTAGCTCTTTGTCTCCCCGGATTTGCTCAGTCTGGATTGCCTTTAGATTAGCGAGGGTATCTTCTAACAACTTCCTTTGTCTCTCATTGGTGTTGTAGAATTCTACAGTTACGGCTTTCCATTTGCTCTCTTCCTCAGTCGCATCGGCAGCTTGCCTTTTAGCTTCTGTTAGTTTTGTGTCCAACTGGCCGACCTTGATTTCAAGGGTATTAATATCATCCTTTAGCTTTTGTTCCCGCTTGCCGGCATCCTCGATTGCCAGATTTAGCTGTTTTTTGGCGTTTTTCTCATTCTCCACAGCGGCGTCTCTGTCGGCCTTGAGTTTATTATACCTTTGTCTGTAGTTATCAGCATTGGAAACGTAAGTTACGACAATACCGCAAAGAAAAATGGAAGATATTGTCAGCAGAACTATTAAGACCTTTGTAAGCGTGCTCAAAACAGGCTCCTTTCGTTAACTTTGTGTTTTCTTTTCGTTACACCCATCACCTCACAAGGAGGTATCCTAAACACTATCAAGGGAATCAGAGATCCTCCATTTTACCTGTCCCCTATAATCTGTGAGTCTGAATTCAACTGGTTCAAGCAGATAAAACGGGGCTCCCAAGCCCTAATATATATGTATATACTGTAATTTTACGCTTAAAGCCCTGAAAGGTCAAGTTATTTTTGACAAATAGCCCAAATTAAAATGGTCGATGAAAAATAGAGGGTATTGCCTCCGATAACACAGTGTTTTCAGGGTTCAATAATTTCATTTTAGACATTGAAAAACGGCTTTAGCAGCGGCAATACGTACAAATATTGACTCATTTTGAAGCATTTGAGGCAGAATTTTTCTCAGAGCAGGGGTTCGAATTTGCCCGATTGCCAGTGCTATTAAGACATTTGTCCGTTCACTGGCTTGCTTATTCAGGCCGCTTGCGAGATTTTTTTGGTAAACTTCGAGTACTTTGGATTCTCCGATGGGGTCTCTTAAGACGCCGAGCTGTTCGGCAGCGACCAGCCTGACCTCAAGAACATCGTCGTCGAGCATTCTAATCAGGGCACTTTTGGCCTCGGGGGTCTTGAGTTTGCCCATTGCCCTTACTCCCATAAGGCGGACGTCCGCGTAAGCACTTATAAGCATTGTCCAGAGCTTTTGAAATATTCGCTTGTCACCGAGCATTGCCAGGGCTTCAGCGGATTGATATACCGTCCTGTCATCCGAATTTTTGTCCTGCATGGTGTTCCAGAGAAGCCGCAGGGAGCTTTGGTCATCACTTTTGCCTAATAGTAAGACGGCATTAGCCCTGATTTTCTGGTCGCTGTCGGTTGCTGCTTTGCGAAGAATATGCAAGTGCTCAGAAGAACCGAGCTTTCCCATTGCATAAGCAGCGGCGACTATGACATTGGCATCTTTATCTTTGAGCAGTTTATTGAGCGAACTTTTCGCAGGTGAGTATTCCAAATCACCGACAGCCAGAGCGGTTGCAAATCTGACCGGCACATAGTTATCCTGCATTAATCGATGTACCTGAGGCATAAGTTTGAGCTGCCTTGTTGATGCGACTACTTCTATGGCGTGAACCCTGACTAACGGGTTGTTGTCGGCCAGACCGGCCTGGACGATTCGGAGAGCTTTTGACCATGATGCACTAAGGTTGGTGACATTTGACTCGCCGGGTGTTGTTTGTAAAGATTCATCGCAGCCAAAGACAAATACCATCAGACAAGCAACAAGTAAAACCGCAAGTGTTGAGGCATTTATTTTTTTTCGCTTTTTTATTTCAGCTTTTTTTTTCTTATGTTCCATTTGGCAGCCCCAATGAACGAGTTCCGTATTTTCCTGTTCTTAAGAATCTTGCCGAAAGCGATAATATTATGGGCAAGATAAGACAAAGTTGACAGCAAAAACCCAACCATTCGCCGTATTTGCTGAAAAAAGTAGTTCTTTTATCTATTGATATTCTGTCGAGCATCCATCCCGGCATACCGGTTCTGGACATAGCATCAGGAGGTAAAGTACCGGCCAAAAACCCGTTTCTTATGCGTCCTGAGCTGTCAATTAAGCAACTTATTCCGGTGTTAACGCTTCTTACAACGGCAAGTCTGTTTTCGACGGCCCTGAAGGCACAGGTTGCCGCGTGCTGAGGCAGTTCTGCACTTGAGAGGACTTTTCCGTCCTTGAACCGCACGAACCAGCCATCGTTACTTATATTTACGAGCCAGTCGATCCTTTTTGTGCCCTTTTTGTCCAGGGCGAACCTTCGGGCAATTGCGGGGACGGTGCCCTCATAGCAAATCATTACACCAAATTTGTAAGGTTGAGTTTCCGGGTTTTGGCCTGTCATTTCAAAAACCGTATATTCACTGCCTGCATCGAGCGAATAATCGTAATTAAAGGGCGTAAACTTCATTAAGAAATTATAAAGCCAGAGGCACCTTTTCCTGAAGGGCAGCACTTCACCGAAGGGTACCAGGTGTATTTTGTTGTAACTTTGGGGGGCCTTTTCGCCATCTCTTTTATACAGGAAAGCCGAATTGTATCTCTTAACTAAATGGACATCCAGATTTTCCCGGATTGCCAGCTCGCCGCCGTATGCGCCCACAAGCACGAAAGCGTTATCTTTCGCGTGTTCGCGCAGGGCCTTATCGAAAACATTCCATTGGTCCAAAGGTTTCAATATCCGCAGCACTTCAGGGTTTAACGTTGCCTGGACCATTGTTTCGGGCCAGACGATGAGTTCGGCCTCGTCCCTGAGGGCGGCTTTACTCTGCTCCATCAAGCCATTGAACAAATCTTCACCGGACTTAAATGATCTTTTGACGGATTGGGGGACATTTGACTGTAAGGCGGCAACATAAGGGCCGAGTTTAAGGCATTGCTCTTCCTGGCTTATCCTCCATCGTCCGTAGATAATGGTCGCAACGACAGCGGTGCAGACCAGGGCGGTCTTTGGTAGTTGTGTAATTTTGAAGAGGTTTTTTTGACGGGCGGCAATTATGAGTTCGGCCAACAGCCCGTTGACCATCGCTATCAGGAATGATAGTCCGGCGGCGCCGAATGTGTCGGCTATCTGGATAAGTGTTAGATTTTGATACTGGCTGTGCGCCAGAAAGCGCCAGAAAAAACCGCCAAGGAAAAGGCCCTGTGCCCGCTCGATGCCGACGACCAATACGGCCGAGGCCAAAAACAACGGGACTTTTTTTGCTTTGCAGTATCGCAGCGACAGCGCCAGTACCGGCCAAAGCACGGCGGTGTAGAGGCAGAAAGCAATCCAGCCGGCAATAGTAACCGGGACTATCCAGTAGAGATTGCCGAGCCAGTAAAATAGTGAAGTGACGTAGCTTACCAGGATCAGGCGGCGTGGTTTTGTATCCGGTGAACACGCGAGGATAAAAGGTACGAACGCTACCCACGCCAGAGGCGCCCAGCTAATCGGGGGCTGAATCACCGTGAGCATCGCCGCGGTGGCAAGGAACGGCAGCCCGCAGAGCAAAATATTCTTCATCCATAAATTTTTCAATCGGCTAAATCCTTTAAGGCCTAAGTAAGATTATAAAATTATACTGGTTATTAATTATAAAGCAATATTCTCTATTTACCTTTTAAGGCGGTCTACATATAATAGCATATGTTTACTATCGACAATGGATTTAGGGTGTTCATCACAGAAGATTATGTAATATGTCAAGGACGAAGCCAATTTACCATATAGACAACCCCGCGACAGACATTTACGTGGGTGACAACCGAGATGTCCTCCCTCAAATCAAGAAGGGTAGTGTAGATCTTATTTTCGCTGATCCGCCATTCAACTGGGACGTTAATTATGGCAAGTGGCGAGATAACATGCCACGTGAGGCATATCTTAAGTTTACTTATGAATGGCTTGATGCTTGCCTTAGGGTTTTATCACCAAACGGATCAATTTGGGTTAATATTCCTGATGATACTGTAGCTGAGGTTGTAATTTATCTCAAAAGCAAGAAGCTGTTTATGATAAATTGGATTATTTGGCACTTCCGATTTGGACAATGCCGCAATTCAAACTTCATCGTCTCAAAAGTTCATGTTTTATATTTCGCAAAGCATAAGGATTTGTCCAAGCGAATATGGAATCCTGAACAAGTGTTTGAGCCTTCTGATCGAGCTACAACTTATTCTGATGCGAGAACCAGAAAAACTCAAACTCCCAGCCTACGTGTGCCTTTGGATGTCTGGTACGGGAAGTATTGGGGTAGGATACAAGGTAACAATAAGGAAAGACGGACTAATCACGAAAACCAAATTCCAGAGGTATATATAGACCGTGTTATCCGTGCATGTTCCAAACAGGGGAACTTGGTTCTAGATCCTTTTTTAGGAAGTGGTACGACGTGTACAGTAGCACGTGCGTTAGGCCGACAGTCTATTGGGATAGAATATAGCAAAGAAATTGCCAAATCAGCGTTTGAGCGAATTCAAAATGGGCCTGTAAGGCTTGAGAATTCTTTCGAGTCTGCGGTAATGAGAGCTTTTTTCTCGGTTAACAATGGTGAGAGCACTGATGAGGTGATTCTCAATGACTCATTGCGTAATGCATTTGTCAAAGCTTGTGACAAAGAGCTTACGAAACTGAGCTTGCGCCGAAGAAAGGAATCTGACTACAATTGGACACTCGAGATTTTGAGGAAGGAAGGGAAACTCGGTAGGGTAGTTAACAGAAAAAAGAGAAGGATTTCTTCTGTAAAAGATATAGAGATCAAACGCGCAAAGGAAGTAGCAAGGAAGATCATAGATGCTGGATTACCAAAGGAAATTGACAGAATAATGTGTGATCCGGTTTTACGGCGAAATTTCGACCAAAAGACTAAGAAAATAGCACCTGGAGTAAACCTCTATCTTGTAAGAAAAGCAGCTCTAAATTACCGAAAAAAGGGACTGCTGCAAAATAAAACATCAGCGAAGTAGAGTTGCCAGCTAATGGCGAGAGATATCAATACAATCACGGACGTAGTCAAGCAGGCGTTTTTTGCATCACATGAAGGTTATAGCACGGACGAGGTAATAATTTGTGACAAACTTAATGAAGCCTTTATTAAAGTATGTAAAAGGGAAATGGTTTCACTGAGTGAAGAAGCATTCAACTGGCATTTAATAAATTTGAGGAAACAGGGGAAGCTTGGGAAAGTAGCAAGAAAACGAGTGAACGCAAATCACGAAGATTATCTCCACGCAAGCGAAATTGCTGCAAGACTCATCTATGACAAGTATAACACTACAGTTGATCGTGCTTTCTGTAAGCCTGAACTAAAACAAGAATTTGATTCCATTGCACAATCTATTGCACCGAATGTTTCAACGTATCTGCTACGAAAAGCTGCGTTTAAACTAAGAAAAAACCGACAACTTAAGCCTGAATTAGTTCCAAGGGTGGCCAATTGGTCGAAGAGTGTTTTAAATTTTCCAGCCGAAGAAATAATCCATAATCAGAACCTTGTACCAAGAGCACCAGGAGTGTATGTCTTTTGGGATTTCTCCGGTTATCTGTATATTGGCGAATCGAAAGATCTTTACTTGCGAATCAAGAAACATCTTGATCATTCTGACCGTAAATCTTTAGCTCATTACTTTTGGGAAAAAGGTTTCAGAGAAATTACAGTTGAACTTCATGTTTTCGAACGCGAATCAGAGGCTAGAAGAAAAAGATGCAGACAAGCCTATGAATCAAATTTAATAGAAACTAGACAACCCCAGTTCAACCTGAGACCATAGCGCACTATACAAGTTAGAGACTTTACGGATTTATTACTTTTTGTTTTTTGAAAACTTTGCCGGAGAGGTAATCAGTGAAGGTTACCTTGACTGTCAGGGGCTCGTCGAAATTTTTGACTATGTCGGTTATATCGTACGTTAGTCTGTAATTGATTTTTAACATCGAGTCAAACCAGAGATTTTTGAGCTCATCCTGTTTTACGGGCGGCCATTTTGCGAGCAAGGCGCTGCCATCGGTTTTGCTCAGATCCCAAAGCTCTACCTCTATATCTGCGGCTGCTTTTATTACATCGCCTTGTTCGTCGATGGGCTCTATATAGACAATCAAACTTTCCTTTTTGCCGTCTTTGTCTTTATCGAAGAGGCCGGTATATTTTCCAATCTCAATATTTTGGAGGCGATAGAGATTTTCGCCCTTGATTTCATCCGGCAGGCCGGAGAGGGTATGTATTTGTTTTGTTAACTGTTCGTTTTCGGCATTGGATTGTGCGAGCTGACTTTCTAATTGCTTTTGTTGAATGGTCAAGGTCTCGACTCGCTCCTGCAGCGGTGATTCGGTGTAGGCGTCGTCACAGCCAGTGAAAAATGCCAGGAAACAGATGACAGAAGACAGAGTACAGAAAAATTTGATATCCGAAATCCGATATCCGACTTCTGATGGTTCGATATCCATATCCATTATAACGCTCCTGATATTACTGCTTCTTTATTATTGCTCCGGTTGCTCCTGATTTCTTACGATTTCAGGGGCTTTTTGCAATATTCTGTCAGCCAATCCGTATTCGAGTGCTTCGGCAGAGTCGAGCCAGAGGTCCCTATCGCAATCTTTTTCAACTTTTTCTATGGTTTGGCCTGTATGATTTGCGAGTATATCATAAAGTCGTGCGCGCAGCCTTAAAATTTCCTGAGCTTCGATATCGAGGTCGGTAGCCGGTCCAATCAATTGACCAGTGATTAAGGGCTGGTGCAGTAGGATTCTGTTGTTTGCCAGCAGGAAACGCTTGTCGGGCTTTCCGCCGGCCAGCAACACGGCGGCCATACTTGCGGCCTGACCGATACAATAGGTTGCGACATCACAACGCAAGAACTGCATGGTGTCATATACCGCGAGGCCGGCAGTAATTGAGCCGCCGGGCGAATTTATATAGAAGTGAATATCGTTCTTATTGTCTTCATTGCTTAGAAAGAGCATCTGGGCGATGATGAGGTTGGCGGAAGTATCATCGACCGGTCCGCCGAGAAAAACTATCCTGTCCTTTAGGAGTCTCGAATAAATATCGTAGGCGCGTTCGGTTCGGCCGCTTTTCTCAATTACTATCGGTACCAAAGTTTGATTTACGCTCATTTTAGTTATTCCTTGTTTGTTAAAGGTATTTTTCCAGACAGTTGGAGGTTTTAACCGGTTATTTACTGTCTTTTTTCTTTTTGTCGTTTTTGTTGTCCTTGTTGACTTTCTCTTTCTTTTTGTCTTTTCCTTTTTTTTCCTCTTCGTGCAGGACCTCGTCGATAAGGCCGTATTTTTTAGCCTCGTCGGCAGTCATATACCTGTCTCTTTCAGTCTCAGCGGCGATTTTTTCGACCGACTGGCCGGAATGTTTTGCGAGCAGCTCATTTATCATAGCTTTAGCCTTGAGAATCTCTTCGGCCTGTATCTT
>JABMRO010000378.1 GCA_013202635.1 Planctomycetota bacterium | reverse complement strand
GCCTTTGGCTTTTTTACCTTTCCCGCCGCCGCTCAAACGCTCCGGCGGGTCCTATCGCCCCTGGTAAGGATAGTGCGGCGCCTCGTGCGGCAGATACAAACAAAACGGCCCATCCTTATGCCGCTCAATAAAATCGACACCGTGCTTTGTTATCAAATCGGTGCAGTATCCCTCTTCAGGGACCTTTTGCAAATTTTTCCACCAGTCTTCGAAGCCGGCCTGGTCGATATGCGAATGATAATCCACGTTGCCGCTGACATAGCCGATAAACTCGTCGAATCCCTGCTTAGCCGGATTGAATTCTACGTTGTAACCTACGTGCCACTTACCGAAAATGCCCGTTGCATAGCCACGTCTTTTCAGTACCTCGGCAAAAGTTACTTCCTCCAGAGCCATCCCTGTATGACGGTGCTTTGCGGCTGTTACAACGCCCTCGATACCACACCGCTGCTGGTAGCGTCCCGTCAGCAGCGCCGCCCTGGTCGGGCTGCACACCGGACAGTTGGAATGATAATCCGTAAACCTCAGTCCGCCTCTCGCCAAGGCATCTATATTGGGCGTACGTATCTTTTTGCTGCCGTAGCAGCCAATGTCACCGTATCCTAAATCATCGGCCATAATAAGAATGATATTCGGCCGCTCGGCAGTTGCTCCGGAACTCCTCCCAACCGAACAGCCGTAATTCGGCATCATCACAACCGCCGCCGCACCACCGGCAGCAAACTTAATAAACTCACGTCGATTCACAATCAAACTCCCTGCTTTGTTTTTACAGCATCATTTCGCCACACCTGAATTCAGATTCGGTGTAAAGGTCATGATTTTCTCCTTCCCGCTATCCAGCCATCTTGCCGAGATGCTTCGCCCCGGGATATCAGCTCCCCGATAGCCACGCGGTTCCTGTGAAAAATTCGCAATCAATTCCACCCGGCCGTCAAAAACCGCACGCTGTAACTTTCTGTCGGAACTCAGCCAGTTGAAGTCCGTCATCTGCGCAAAGCCGAATTCCCTGTGCAAAGGTGAAAAAAAATCATAATGCTTTTTCATTATATCACGGTACCTGTCAAATTCATCCAGGTTCATGTGGTACAACGGCGGAACCATATACAGCAGCTCCGTCAACGCCACGGTATCGAGCATATTGCTGTATTTGAGACTGCTGTTCGCCCATTGGTGAGTCGTCACAATCGAATCATGGAATACAATTTCGTAGAGCGGCAGGCGAAATCGCGGGGCATAATAAAAATACTGATACTTCTCCTTCATAGGAACCTGTTTGACAAATACCTTCGGCCCGTCAGGGGGATAATACTGGCCCAGGTAGTATTCCGAACCCTTGTCTTTCAAATCAGGATCGCCCCAGCCGAATACAGGCCCGAAAATCCCTTCAGCCAAATGGATAACTTTCGCTGCGTACGAGCTGCCGCCCTCCGAGCCAACCACTACATTAAACGTATCGCGAATCCACGCAAGCCGCTCTAAACGTGCTCGTACATCATCCGCCTGGCTTGCACGATGAAAAGGCGAGTAATCATCAAAAACCTCACCGTAAGCATCACAATCGACAAAATAATAATTGTAAGGGACATTCTTCATGTTTTCTCTAACACGCTTTTCCACATGCGCCCTGGCGGCAATCGGGCTAAGCTTGAAACCGGCACCTTTAAATCCACCTCGTTTCTTTCCGTCTTCGCGGACTATAGGTCCCTTTTCAAAAAGTTCCCTGTTAAACTGTGCAGTACTCCACGTACTATCCGTACCGCGCAACGCAGGGTCGTGAATACTGTGAAACGAATCATACGTGCCAAACAGATATCCCATCCGGTCGGCCTGCTTTGCCACCTCGGGACGTTTTTCTACTCCTTCCCAGCCTTCGACACACAATCTCATCCGATCAAAGCCGCTCTCCTTGAATCTCTCCAGCATCCTGCCTGAAACACCATCGCCCCAGTTATCAACCGGAATCATAAACTCCTCAAACGCCGCACGCAGAATCAAACCGTTCATCCGGCACTGCTCGGGAGTCGTAAGCGCGTCCTGACCTTTCTTTAGCAATTCAGCCGCCTCATCAGGCAGAACTACTCCCTGCCAGCAGGCTTTATCATAGAAGTCCCGTCTTTCCAGCAATCGGGACAGCTCATTGGCCACCTGGCTCTTGGTATATTTATCCGGCCACTGAGCTTCGGAAACCGTAACTACCTGGGCCCAGCGCTGCGGCTCCATCAATTGCTTAATTTGCCCACCGGGCGAGAGCCGTCCGGCCTTACTTTGTTCGAGAAGCTTCGAACAGAACGATTGCCATTTACCGGGACGGATACAATGTCGCGTAAAAAACGCATCGCCCCAAAGATAGATATGCGGCGCCCCTAACAAACGCTCAGCTTTAGGGACTTTCTTCACTTTCTCCTTCATACCGACAAACTCGCCCTGCTGTTGCAGCCAGCGGCGAAACTGTTTTGCAGGCTCTACCGGTGAATTGTTTTCCCCCAGCCGAATCAAAAATCCATATTCTTTTTTGGATTGAACAGATGTGAATTCGTGGCTGAACCGCGCTTCGAGCCAGTCCCCGGTCCTGCTAAAATTTATCACGTTATTGTATGGATTGGTTATGATATACGTCAGTGAAAAATCGCCGCAATCCAGGCCCCAAAAGGGCATGCTAAGCCCTTCCAGCGTGTCCCATCCCCCATGCTCTACCAGATACTTCTCCCAGCGCACCTCATCAAGCGGAATATAACAGCCCTCCCAACGGGGCCAGATTAACGCCTTGATATTTGCCCTCTCCTGCAAAACAGGCCATGTAAAGACACCTGTCTTGTCGGAAAAAAATTGAACAGACAAATCCCGCTTATCTAATCGAATGTCAACCTTAATTCCTTTTGCTTCCAGAAGCCATTGCGCCCGAGGCCCCTCCTTTACGATATCGCCGACCGGGCCTAAATCAGGCTGGCCGTTGGACAACAGAATTTTATCACCCCCCGGCAGCTCGGTGCTCATTTCCAGTGTTCCCGGCGATACTTCGACCGACCAGTACTCATTGCTCAGGATAATTTCATCCGACCGAGCCGCCCGCACCCCGACTGCGACAAAACAAACCGGAATCAACAAGTAATAACACCACCGCTTCGCTTTGCGCAAAGTCAAATCCTGAACTGACATTCCCAGCATGAAATACTTCTCAATGATGAAGGTCTATTTTTATTTTTAATTCAAATCGTGAATCAATCCGCCGGCTGTTCTATTATGACCACGAGGCCCACATCGATATATTGGCCGCCTTCGGTCTGAGCGCAGCGAACGGCTAAGCAATTCGAGCCGACCTTCAACGCCTTTTTTCCCTTTTCATCAAGCCTGAATTGGATATAACCCGAAGTATGGCCCTCGAGCTTTGCAACAAGCTGGCTGTTGATATAGACCTCTGCATCCTCATCATGATGGATTAAAAGCTGCAGCCGTTTGAATTTCGTACTCTCCAGCTCAAACGTCCTGCGCATCCAGATACCCGGACTATTCCACTCGGTCCCGATAACAGCACCGGGCGTTCCTTCTGTACCGAAACCACCTTTACCTTCCTGCCATGCGGAGTCGGAGAAACCCGCCCGGTACCAGCCGACGCGCGGTTCGTCTGTCGTATATCGCCAGCTTTGTCCCTGTTGTTGTGAAGTAGAGACAATCGTCTTAACAACAGGCGGCGGAAGATACAAACGCCTGTTTGCCGCCGCGACCTTTTTAACATCCATCTTTATCATCGCCCTGTCGTACGTCATCAGTCCGTTGACCTCGATCTCCACATCGGTCGTCTGGGTATATACTCCGGCACACAGGCCGCCGCCAATCAGCGAACGCAAATTATCAAGCAGAGCTAAGTACGCATCGGTAAGCTCCTCACGAGTTTTATAACTGCGGTATCCCCAGTTCTTTTCATCCTGCCATGTATGGCCTATGACGGGCAGGCCCAGACCGCCGAACTCACCTAATACCGCAGCGCGATTCACTTCGGTCGGCGGCGCAGCCGGGCCCGGATACCTGTGAATATCGTGCACGTCACCAACGCCGCGGTCGGACCAGCCGCTTGTATTATTCACTAATCGGCTCGGGTCAAGCTCCTTAACAAAATTCACAATCCGCGCCGTATCATACTGTCCCCAGCCCTCGTTAAACGGCACCCACATTACTATGCAGGGGTGATTGCTAAAAGCGTTTATGACGCGCTTGAGCTCCAGCTCAAACTGCTTTGCCGACTCTTCACTTCTCTCAAGATCAGAGTCATTGCCGCCGATGTGCCTGTCGCCGTTGGGCATATCCTGCCAGACCATCAATCCTAATTTATCGCACCAGTAGTACAGCCGGTCGGGTTCGACCTTGACGTGCTTACGCAGCATATTACAGCCGAGTTTTTTAAGTATCTCGATGTCGTAGCGCAGCG
>JABMRO010000005.1 GCA_013202635.1 Planctomycetota bacterium | reverse complement strand
GGCAGACATCGGCAGGCAGAAGGCGATACCATTTGTGATTGCTGCTTTACACGATGAAAATCGTATGGTGAGGATGACGGCTATGAGCTGCGTTCGGACAATGCTGGGCATGGGTGTTACTGAACAGTTCGCAGCCGAATTGCCAAAGTTGCCGCCCAATGAACAGGTGCTTCTGATAGGTGCCCTGGCTAACCGTGAAGACCACGCTGCACTGCCTGCGATTACCACAGCAACCAGCAGCACAAACGTGGAAGTCCGAACAGCCGCAATGTACGCCCTGGGATATTTTGGTAACGCTTCCTGTATCGATATCCTTGTTCGGGCCATCGAAAGCAACACTCCGAATGAAAAGAAGGCCGCAATATTTGCACTTAAGAACGTCGGCGGAACTGACGCTGATACTGCGATAGCAAAAATCATGCAGAATTCACTGCCGAGTGTGCGCCGGCAATTAATTCAGGTACTTGCCGAGCGCAATGCGGTTGATGCTGTTCCTGCACTGTTGAGTGAGGCGGTACACCAGGACAGGAAGGTCCGCCAGGGGGCGTTCAAGGCCTTAGGCAGACTTGCTGATGAGGAACATTTACCATCACTGATAAAGCTTCTTGTTAAGATGGAAGATGACAGCAGTCGCAGAGAAGCCGAGCGGGCTGTCGTAGCTGTTTCACGCAAAATCAGCCAGACAAGTAAGCAGGCTGATGCCGTACTGGCCGGGCTGCGCGGTGAGAAACGCGTGGCTGTCAGATGTTCGCTGCTGCGGGTGCTTGGAGGTATCGCAAACAGTAAAGCTCTGAGAACACTTGAGGCGGCATCAAAAGAGGCAAATCCCGCCGTGCAGGATACATCCGTTCGTGCATTGACCAAATGGCCTAATGCGGGGGCGGTGGAAGTTTTACTGGAAATTTACTGTAACACAAAAAGCCAAATACACCGGCTGCTGGCGCTGCGAGGTTTTGTACGCTTGTTGTCTCTGCCTGTTCAGGGTCGTGCGGCAGAGAAAACGCTGGAGTTGTGTCGGCGGGCGATGCAGCAAGCCAAGAGTTCGGCAGAGCAGAAACTTGTGCTATCGGGTGTGTCCAATGTAAGCGCACCAGAGGCATTGGGAATGGTCGAGTCGTTTCTGCAGGTTGAGGAAGTCAAAGGAGAAGCGGCGATGGCCGCGATAAAGATAGCCGGGACAATTATGGATACTCACGGTGAAAGTGCCAAGACAGCAATGAATAAGCTGCTCGCTGTCTCTAACGATGAGGACTTGCGCAGACAGGCCGAAGAGATTATCCAGCAAATCAAATAATTCGAAACCAAGACACACCGATAATAATAATAATAATCAATCAGCATTTTCGCCTGCCACTTACACTTTCAGCTCTGTTTGAGAGTCACCGCAATATGGGGATGGTAATATTTTGATTGACTCACAGCCTGGAAAACATATAATTTTATTGTTTTTTCGGACTCTTTAGATGAAAGGAGAGTTATGAGCAGTCACAAACGGAGAGGATTTACATTGATAGAACTCTTAGTTGTGATTGCCATCATCGCGTTATTAATGGCGATATTAATGCCTGCATTGCAAAGGGCAAAAAAACAAGCCCAGAATGTCAAGTGCCAAAGTAATATGCGCCAAATCGGTATAGCAGCAAATTTATATGCCGAGGATAATGAATTGCTCATTCCCCGGGGGAAGGCAGGCGGTACAGGCGGGGCATGGTTTCAGCTTTTTATGCCCTTTTTAGCCCAGAAGCCTGTAGGCAATGATTACCGTACAGTGGATATTTACCGGTGCCCCGGCTACCCCGATAAAGAGCACACCGTTTGCTACGTTGTCAACGGCTGGGATTTCAGAGATAAAAATGATATGCAGGGTACAGAGATACTATGGCCGAGCAAATTAACTACCTGCACCCAACGAGCATATACTATTTATCTTACCGATAATGAGGACGGTTCGTGGCGGCATATCATAAGAAAAGCCGACGACCCGGGAAATAATAGATGTGATGTGTGGACTCCGGGGCATTTGCCTTCTTCCGTCAGTGAAGACGTAACTATAGGCAGGCGGGTTGCGAAAGCCCGACACAGAAAAGGCAGTAATTGTCTGTTTCTTGACTGGCACGTGGAATGGATGGCTGAAGAGGAGGTAACGATAGACCTATGGAGATTTGAAAAATAGTATATTAACCGTGACAGAATCGATGAACATCAGGTGATGAGTGTGACGGTGATTAAATCAGTTCCAAAGTACATAAATATTATTTATCAAACGAGTCGGCAAAAGTGAGTGCAATTGCCCAAACGCAACATAGAATTTCAGTGGTGAGGAAAGCGGTTCTGCCGCTGTTTCTGCTCTCAGGGGCAGCGGGTCTGGTTTATGAAGTCACCTGGACGAGGGCTTTCGGTGTTGTCTTCGGCAATACAATCTTTGCGGTCAGTACTGTTTTAACTGCGTTTATGTTAGGTATGGCTGCCGGGAGCTGGCTGTTCGGGAGAATAGCCGACAGAAGCCTTCGACCTTTAAGGCTGTTTGCCCTGCTGGAAATTGGAATAGGATTATATGCCTTTGCTTTTGCAACTATTTTAACGACGGTGGATGTGTTTTATAGCTGGTTTTTTCAGAGTTTTCATCCGAGCTTTTATCCGCTGAGTCT
>JABMRO010000377.1 GCA_013202635.1 Planctomycetota bacterium | reverse complement strand
TTGATCGTATTGTAGATATGCCATTATGGTGGGCATATAAGTATGGAAACTACAGACACAAAGATTTAAAATAATCGAGAACAATGACCGGGAGGTGGTCGGTTTAGAATAGGAGAATTGCACGGGAGAATAATGGTGATAGCCCCACAGTTACCTATTTTCCAACGTTAGTCGTCAGTTGCTGTTCGTTAAACGAGCCGCTTTGCGGAAGTATTTGAATAGATCCCTCGGCTGCGCTCGGAATGATCCCCGGCCCCCGGCAGGAAAGCAAGTTAGCTCACACTCCCCGGCAGAAGAACCGTGTAAGTACACCCGGGGATAAACTCGGGTAAACTCATTCAAATGATTATTTATGATAGATGTGTTCTCGTTGATTTTTTGAAATCTTCTCATTGAATTTTGGCAGGCGATTGTTAGAATGGTTAGATAGAAAGCGAACCTTTTGAAAGGAGATATTATGAACATTACACATATTATTTCTGAGATTAAAACCCGGGTAAATAAAATTTCAAAAAAAATTCCAATGAAGACCATTCTGGCTATCTGTATAATTGTTATTGCAATTCAACATAATTCTGTCAATTCGAAGGTATCATCACTTCAAAGGGAAGTTTCCTCGATGGAATCTGAAGTGGCCTCTATAAAAAGGAACGTTTCGGCGGTAAGGTCTAATCTTTCCTCGACAAAGTCAGATTTGTCCAGGATAAATTTTGAGGTTCCCAATATCAAAAGGGATGTTTCCTCGACAAAGTCTGCTGTTACTTCGATAAAGTCTAATGTTTCCTCGATAAAAAGCGAGGCATCCCCAGTGAAAAGGGATATTTCCTCGATAGAGTCTGAAGTCAGGTCGATAAGGACTGATGTTACCACGTTAAAAAGGAAATTATCCTCGATAGAATCTGAAGTTTCTCCGATAAAAAGGAAATTTTCCTCGATAGAATCTCAAGTTTCCTCGATAAAAAGAGATGTTTCCTTGATAAGATCTGATGTTTCCTCGATAAAACTTAGTCGGTTGTGATAAAAAAGGAAAAAAGAAAAATCCCCGATCCCCGGCCCCCGGCAGAAAAGCAAGTTAGCTAAAATAGGGGATAAACCCATTCAATTGAATAATGAATATTTACTATTGACTATTGGGATTGAGATTCTTCACCATGTTCAGAATGGCAATTATTTTAAATAGATCCTTCGACTGCGCTTCGCTCCGCTCAGGGTGACGGTTGTGACTACTCGCTAATTATGGCTGTATTCAGAGCATAAAAACGAGCTTCGTAACGGATTTACAGAAATAAAGTTAAGAAGCTGGTCTATTATGAACAATGCGACGGTAAGGAATCAGCGGTATTGCGAGAGAAACAATTGAAGAAATGGAACAATTCGTGGAAAATCAGATTAATCGAGAAATTTAATCCCGAGTGGAAAGATTTGTATTCTGATTTGAATTGAGGAAGTAATCGCCGCCCAGGGCGGCTGGGGGATAAACAAATGATAAATGATGATTGATTCCGTCAAACGGTCCGTCTGAAGCCGGATAAAATTGAGAATTTCAGACCCGTTGGTTTTTCTTTTTCTCGTGTACAAATGTAATTTCGTATGCCAGATCCCTCCACTTCGGTCGGGATGACACTGGGGGAAGATTGCCGGGAAAGCCACGGACCCGGTTCTAAATATGCATGTATCGACATCAATATGCCAAATTATTGTCCTTGAGGCAAGAAAATAGGGATTTTTTAGATGCACACCAGCCTGCCCTGATTGGTTCACTTCAAAGAAATGCGGAAAAACATTGTATTCGGAAAAAGCGTTATATACGGAAAAAGCGTTACATTCGGTATAAGTGGTGGCACTTGGTTAATAGTCTTTTATGATTGGTTTTCCATGGAAGGAGGTAGTAAGACGAATATACACTAATAATTAAGTTCCTGCCCTACTCTACCCTCTCCTCCGACAAGCCCCTGCTTTGTTCAATCCTCTTTCTCTACAAAGCAGGGGTATTTCATTAAAAACGGGCTTGCTCGCCTGCCCGAACATTAGCCCCTGTAAAGCCCGCCCAGCTTCTTCGGCCCGGCCGGGGCCCTTAGCATGAACAGGACGCTTACCGTCCGATATATTGTTTCATAAAATCGTTGATAATGTCATCGGCGGTAACTTCGGCTATATCGGCTTGTGCGTTATTCTTCATTATAATCCCTTCACCATGTTCTTTACGGCCGCTTTGATATCTTGCCATATAGCCGGTATGCACTGTGGTCTTAATAGCTCCAACATGTATCTCGATAACATATCTAAATTCTATTCTGCCCGTCCGGCGCCGGGTCAACGGATTTCGAAAGCTAATCTCCAGCTCCCTGGAAATTTCACTCCCTCCGAAATTACAAACTTTTCTTTCATGTTTATGGAGTTTTGTTGCCAGGCCCTGTAACGCAGAATCAACTACGGTACACAGAAATTCATCAGCTTCTTCCTTTTCCGATTTCATTGTGGCAACATCCAGGCTTACCTTTTGATTCTGTTCTTCCTCGAACTGCTGATCGAACAAATCAGTCAATTCTTTTTTCCACTCTGTCATTTTTAGGCTTGTTTTCATTTGCTTTTCAGATGCAGATAATCATTAAACAACATCTCTCAGAATCCTTTAGATTCAGCTTGCCGACCAATGCAACAATGTATATGACTGTTTTTTCAGCCTCTTTTAACATCGGCAAAAAAGACGCTCTAAAATAGTTTACAATAGAGTTTTTCGGCTCATAAAGAAGGTCAACTCAAGGATTTTTTGACTCATCCAAAAGAGGAGTTTATTGAGTGAAGCTATGTAATCGCACACAAGACAGCTCTTCAGGCCTTTTTTGTCGGAGCACTTTATTGGCCGGATTAACAACAATGATATCCTGCTTAAAACGGCGCCATAGCGTGTTTTATAGGCTGATTGGCTGTATCAGGTCGATTTTTCCACCTTTTTTTGGCAGAGTAATATAGCTTTAGAGGCAGCCTCTTTATAATAGTCCTATTGGCCGGCCATATATGCCGTTTGTACCCCTGCAAAAAAACCACGAGCAATTCATTCGTTATAAATCCAAAGCCACAAAGACTTTATCCTGCGAATAATTTTATAACGCCGCGTTTTTGCATTCCCCGGTATATTTCTTAATATTTAATTGGGAATCATTGAATGTGATTCGGACTGAGCTTACTGTAACGCTGGCTGCTATAGCTGGAGAGACAGTTGCTGTCGTCCCTTTCGTAGTCAGCAGATCATGATTCAAGGAGTTGTAAAAAAGATATGGAAAAGATAAAAAACGAAGAATTAGTCCGTGCAACCGAATCATTGGAGCTAATTGCCAATGTTTTGGAGGAGTGGATTGCGCAACAAAGAGATAGATTTAAGCATACCACCAAAGCTTTCCGCAAAAAATGGATCTCCGATTGGTTCTCGGATTTGTACGTTATGAAATTTTTCAAGGATATGGAACACAAAATGCGGTTTGATGATATTTTAGAAACATTCCGCTTATATATGCCCGATATGACCGGGTCGCTGAATGAGGTATGGAACAGCTTTTTGCGCAGTGTCAAATTTATGCAACAAGTTGAAAGGGATAAAGACAGGGTAGAGAAGAGTCACGACCTTGGCTTTTGGTGTGTTAATTTTTTCGACACAGCAGCAGCTCCATCAGTAGAACGCCTTAAACATATAGTAAAACGTACAAGGGAATGCTCAGCGGCTCAGAAGCAAACAGAAGAATTCCAGAAGCAGATAGATATATTAGAGAAACGCCCGGAGGGTCTGCTGAACAGGCAAGTCGATGAGCTCCTGAGGTCTTCTCCCTCGGATATATCGGCCTCCGAAACAGCGGCAATACTAAATAAAAACTATGTTGGAGAATACGAACCTATCAGTCCCTGTGCGGTCGGAAAAACAGAAAGCTGGAAAAAGCATCGTGAGAAGATGAAGATAAAGTCTTAAGAAGATGAGGCCGGAAATGAACAATACAAAAAACCAATGTAAAGACTGCAAATTTTTCGCCAAGAGCGGCTCAAAAGGTTATTGCCACCGTTACCCGCCACAAGCCTGCGTGGTGGATGAGCAGGGAAAATCAGCAACTTTATACCGTATTCCTGAAGTCCATGAAACCGGTTATTGCGGAGAATGGCAGAATGGCCAGCAAGAAACGCAGGCCGAAGAATTGGTAATGTCTGCATGCTGCAAAAATAATTAACTGTTCATTGCTCAGGTTTGGGTGCGGATTAGAATAAGGCGGTTAAGTCTGTTTGTGGATACTCAGAGAACGCTCATAATTCGCATATAGGAAGCTGTTCAAATAGTCATCCCGTCTTGAAAAATAGTAAATTTCCACGGGTTTTAACCCGTGGAAATTTACTACTACTACTAAAAAAAATTACATCGTCACTGAGACCGGTACCTCCCCAGGATGAGAATAATTAACTGCGACTTGCCACAACCTCTTTCCTTCAAAGAACCAATATGAATTGAGACATTAAATGAAATGTAAAATCTTCACTATGGGGCACAAAATTCTGACATAAAATCCTCTGCTTCACTCACTAACCTTCCGGCTAAACTGATTTACCCAAAACCACGAGGATTTCACTCGCCGGAAAGCCAAATATCAACAGACTTTACCTGCTCTATATTCCAAATTAGCCACATTTAAGTCAAGAATAATCTTTGAATTTTGCCTTTGTGTGCATTTTATAGAAAATTGTGCACAAGCGGGGAAAAATGTTTCAGAACGTATAAAATAGAAATATACCGCTTAAAAAGGGCAAATATTAACTTTTCGGAGGTCCTGATAACCTGTTAGTATCTTACATTGAGCGGATTTTCCATATACACAATCTACCAGTAAACTCAGAGGTCTGAATTTTTTTAGTTAAACAGGGTCAATTCTCCGTCGAATCCGAAGGGCGAACAGGCGAATTGGGGATGCGTTGGCGGCTCCACTTTTTCAGCCTTTCGAGGCGTTCTATCCCATGAGCATAATAGGCCTTGTTAAGGGACGAAAGGTGATACCGCCACAGCTCGTCCCGGGCTTCCCGCCAGCCTTTGGGTGTACGCACCAGCTTCATGTTCTCCATGGCTTCATACAGTGAGTCGGCAATAAGTTGATGGCCAAGGACGCTCGGATGTACGTGGTCCAGCAGCCACTCGCTGCCGGGGATTCCGTCCTCAGTACGTTCGGCGATTAGCGCCTTCACATTCACGAGCGGTACGCGATGCTGCGCAGCAACGTCCAGAATGGCTTGGTGCATGGGTTCCAGTATCCGCAGCGGGCAAATGTCCTCCTCCTTCGCCAGCACGAACCTGTTCTTCGCTTCGGCCGAGCGCCCAATGTGCTCGTAGCACTTTCCAACCAGATAAAGGAGTCCGGCGTGCCGGCTGTCAATCTCAGCGGCCTGCTCAAGGAGTCTAATCTTGCCGTAAGCATCATCCCAGTCAAGTTTCCCGGCCTGTTCCCACAATTCGGTGATTCGCTCTGTTTCACTGTTGGAAAGGTCGCTGCTAAACTCCGACTTGAAAGGAGGGCTGTCTTTCAGATTTGATACCGGATTTACCAGTATAACGGGAACATCCGCCCCGAGGGACATCCGAACCATTGTTTGAAGATTACGGTAGAAGTGCTCAATGGTGCCCTGGCGCCATACCTCATTACGATGGTAGGATTCAAGCCCATCGCTTAAGTCGAGCTTGGCCTTGACTTCGCCGGGAAGAATGGTCTTCGATGGGCGTCCGGTGCCTTTATGTTGGGCGCGTCTCATTGAGATGAACTCATTTGCAAGAGAGTAACTTCGCAGGTTGAGCATCGTCCAATGCACCCCGATCAATGCACGCGGGATTCTCTTTAGACGCTGGTATGTCCTGTCCTCGAGGAATTCGTTGTGCCCCGTGTAGATGATGAATAAATCAGGCTCATACTCAAGCAGTTCCCGCATGATGGGCACGAGGCGATAGCTGGCGTAGGATATTCCGCCGCAGTTAACAACTTCGCAGTCCGTACCCGGCAAGGCGGCACGTAGGTTGAGCTTGAGCCAGGTCGTAAAGGACGTCTCAACAGAATAGGGTCGTCCCTGCACGGTTGAACCCCCGAGGCAAAAGATACGAAACGTGTCCGGCCCCTTCACGGCGGCGAACGACTGTGGGCAGAAGTAGGTCAGACGTCCCCCGGCTGTCTCGAATTTTGTGCCCGTTGAATCGAGAACGAAGAGGGGTCGCAGGCCGTTGAAAGAAACGTAAGGATCATCCGGACTAATCGCAGGTGGCCGAACGCACAGCCTTAGCACCAGCTCGCCCAATATGAGCGGCGAGATTACAACGACCATGGCCGCTAAATGGAAGATAACGGTGCGCAATCTGCCGCTGCGCAAACCAGGCTTTTTCCGGCCCTGCCCCCCTGTCAGCGGCTCCTCTTTGCTGATGTTGCAACCACCCGTAAGGATACGTGCAGCCTTTGCACCGAAACGACCAAGATGAGCGGAAATTTTCACCGTAAGAGAACCTGTCAAGAAATTTACAATTTAACTGCTTTCCCTGATTTTTGCTTTCGTTAGATTACAAAACTCATTACGATTTTTCAAGCTATTTCAGCCCAATCAATAATATTCGACCCAAGCAGATAGACAAGCAGAGAAAATAACATAATGTATGGTTACATTTGTAAGGCGGATTTGGTATCATATATGAATCAGGCTTCTCACTAAGCATTATGCAAGAAGAATCTTATCTCAAATGAGGAACTTATGAATTGCCGGTTAAAAATCCTGAAAATTGCGTGTGCGGCTTTTTATTTTATCTGTTGTTCATCCACTGCAACCGCTGCCGGAGCAAAAGGCAGTCGGGGATACAGGCAAGGCCTCCACTATGCCGTAGAAATCGAGGAGATAGTTACCAGGTACACACCCGCCAACAATGGTGCCGGGCCTTTATGGTGCTATGGCTCGACGGTTATTGCAAGGCAGGGCAACGACGTTTATCTTTCGATTATTGAAACAGGCAGGGACGTTCCGCTGCTCTGTAACACTCGCTGGCAGTTGTGGCATCGCTCATCGGACGGCTGGAGGATTGAACAAAGTGAGAAGGCGTACCGACAGCGTGAGCCCTGCCCTATTGCCGTATTTCAGGACGGGCCTGTCTTTTTGTCGGTCAATCCTTCTACCAAGCCGGCGGGTGTTAAGTACGGTCAGTGCAAGCCTCTGGTCCTTGAGTTTGACCGGGAGAATCTTCAGCGGCGAACGGTTACAACTCACGCTCCGGTCTGGGCCGATGGAACCTACTTCACCGACCATTCCTACAGGGGCTTTGCTGCCGACGGCGTTAACGGTGAGCTTTTGCTTTTGAACATTAATGCCAAAACCAGTGAGCAATTCGTTTCATACCGTGACAACAACGGCCGCTGGCATCAGAAAAGGACGATTGAATTTCCCATCAGGTCCTGCTATCCTCAGGTTAGCCTGCGCGACGGCTCAGCTCACGTGATGGCAATCGGTGATATTGTCGAGCCGGTCGAGCAGTGGAGAAAGCTCAAATTTGAGAAACTGAACCGCAAGTGGGATTATGTCTTTCGGCGGTTGTTCTACACCTATACGGACAATATTAGGACGACCGGCTTTGTGCCGCCTGTTGAAATCGACACCGTTGAAGAAACATGCGGCCATATTCGAAACCTTGATATGCACATAGACGCGACAGGTGCGGCTCATCTGCTTTATACAAAACAGCCGCATCAATATGCTTTTATTCGTGAAAAGTACTTCCCAAATCAGGCAATTACGGTCCACCTTGAATATGTCGTTGTAAAAGACGGCAGAGTTATCTCGAAAAGAACGCTGGCACAGACACCGCAGGATTCGACGGGATTTGAGCCGTCTTTTGCACGCTTCCATATCAGCAGTGCCGGCAAAATCCACGTAATAGCAGCAGGTATGGGCTTCGATAAAGGACAACGCACCTTTGGTAATTACATCGGGAAAATACCGGCGGGAAAAAGCTGGCCGAAGTTTAAGCGCATTGGATTGAAGCATCCGTTTCGCAGCTTCTTTACCAACACGCCTCGGGGCGGGTCAAAACCATCGGACGTTATTGACCTTTTCGGTATTGCCGACGACAGCCCGAATCTGCGATATGCCCGAATCCGTGTTGCCCCCCCCAAAGACTGATTTCAATCACAACACCAAGGCCGGGCAGGGGGAGATTTGATGCTTTACACTATTAG
>JABMRO010000376.1 GCA_013202635.1 Planctomycetota bacterium | reverse complement strand
TTGCCGCAGCAGAGGCGCGCAAGCATATTATCATTGAAAAACCGGTTGCGTTGACTGCTGAAGACGTGTGCAAACAGCGCGAAGCGGTCAGGAAAAACAAAGTCAAAACAATTGTAAGTTTCGTACTGCACTGGAACCCCTTGTTGATAACCATTGACAGCTTAATCGCCCAGGGTGTATTCGGCGACATCTTTATGGTGGAGGTCGATTATATGCATCGGATATGGGATTTAAAATGGTACGGCAGCCTTGAAAAGAGCGGCACGGCACTTCTAACGGCGGGCTGCCATGCGATTGACGCCCTGCGATGGTTTGCTCGCAGCCGGGTCGAGGAAGTATCAGCCTATCAGGTAAAGACCGAAAATCCCGCGGAATACCCGGGGACAATTTCAATTAACGTAAAGTTCGAGGACGGAAAGATAGGACGCAGTTACACGACCTTCGACGCAAAGATGCCTTACAGGTTAAACATCGGAATTTATGGAACCGAGGGCACACTCCGCAACAATGAACTTTTTGCCCCGAAGCTTTTCCCCGGCCAAAACGATTTTATGAAGATTCCCTGTATCCTTCCGGACAGTGGTGATGTTACCCATCATCCTTTTCAGGGTGAGGTGTCTTATTTTATCGACTGCATTATCAACGACCAAAAGCCATTTCCAGACCTCGATGATGCGGCACTGACACAGGCCGTGTGCTTCGCGGCTGACAAGTCCGCAGAATCCGGCTCGCCCGTGTCTATCAGCGAATTCAAAAACCTGCTGTGATTTATCTTGGATGACTTATTTCATCCCAGTGACAATCGCCAATTGCATAAGAACTTGTCAAGGACAAGGTCAGGTTCTCAAAACATACTGATGTTCAAAATCAGGCACACATAGCCAAAGCTTTTATTAGATATCATACCCATCGGGGGCAATTTGTTCTGTGAATGGGCTTAGTAATAGTAGATATGGATATTTTGAATGCTATTTACCCTCAAAAAGATGAAATGTAGGCTCTCTGCAAATAGTGACTTATAAAATTGCGACCAAATACCCCTTTTTTATTAAAAATGAGAAAATTTCCTTGCATATTTTCTTGAATGTCAGAAAATTGGGGCATTATGAATCACCTGTAGATATGTTCTATATAATAGAAATAATGCAAAGGTAAACCAGCGATGACGGTAAAACCTGAAAAAGATATCATCGCCGAGTTCTCAATCTCGGATTTTCTGTTCTTGGGCTGCCTGTCTTAACCGATTCTAACCTTACAAACTGGCTTAAATAGCTTAGAGACACTGTTACCTGTCGCAGGAGAAAGAAGCTAAGAAATTATGGAAGCTAATCTAACGATTACGTCAAAGTCACAATTAGCCGAAGCAGTTTTCAACGAAAGCGGCCAGGATGTGAACCTTTGTTATCAATGCAGAAAGTGTGCCGCGGGCTGTCCAATATCGTATGCGATGGACTATAAACCCGCCCAGATTATACATGCAATTCGGCTTGGTTTGGATGATCTCGTGTACAAGAGCAAGACTATGTGGTTGTGCGCATCGTGTGAGACGTGCACAACGAGGTGTCCGCAAGAGGTTGATATTGCGAAAGTGATGGATGCCGTGAAGATAACGGCAGTGAAGCAGGGTATTAAACCTACTATCCCGCAAGTAGCCGCTTTTTACAGAGCTGCGCTTTCCAATATCAAAATGTTCGGACGGATGTACGAGATGGGGATGATAGTTGGCCTTAAGATGAGGACTTTCGAGTTATTCAAAGACGTCGGACTGGGAATGAAACTGTTTACAAAAGGTAAGCTCAAGGTGATTCCCAGTTTTACCGGTGCATTAAGAACGTGGAAGATTTTTAATCGAGTCAAGAGTATCGAAAAAAGAAATCGCAAAACATAAGGTAAAGCGGTTTATAGTAACTAAATTAAGATATGTTTGAGAAATCCGTATTCTCTAATTGATATGTCCAGGGAGGTCAGCATAAGATGACTGCAAAGTATGCTTATTATCCGGGTTGCTCACTTCACTCGACCGGCTCTGAATACGATATATCATTTCGGGCCGTTTGTGAAAAGCTTGGTATGGAAATTAAAGAGATCGACGGATGGATTTGCTGCGGCACCTCTCCTGCTCATAGTTCATCCAGGCTTTTGTCACTGGCGCTTCCTTATGAAAATATCTGTCTGGCGGAGAAAATGGGGATGAGCGACATTGTTGCCCCGTGTGCCGCCTGTTTTGCAAGATTGAAGACGGCGATGTACGAAGCAAACGAGGATGCTGAGATAGCCTCTCAAATTAGTGAGGCCATTGAGAAGCCGCTGCCAAAATCGATGAACGTATTAAGCCCCCTTGAAATATTCTGTAACCAACAAGGTCTGGCTGAGGCGGTTACGAAGCAGTTGTCCGAATTAAAGGTTGTGTGTTATTACGGCTGTCTTCTAACGAGGCCTTCGAAGGTAATGCAGTTCGACGAGTGCGAGTATCCGATGGTTATGGACGAACTGCTTCGCTCGTTGGGGATTGAAACTCTCGACTGGTCTTATAAGACCGAATGCTGTGGCGGCGCTCTTGCTATGACCCGGACAGACGTAGTCCTTAAGTTGACACACGATATACTTGAGGAAGCCAAGGCGGTAGGTGCAAACGCTATCGCTGTTGGATGTCCGTTATGTCACGTAAATCTGGACACGCGGCAGACGGAAGTTGAGAAGGAATACGATACTCAGTACGGCCTGCCGATATTTTACTTCACACAACTGATGGGGTTGGCAATGGGAGTGGCCCCGGACAAATTGGGATTGCAGAAACATTTTGTCAGCGCGGACGGATTATTGTCCGGTGTTTGAGAAGGATAGCTCTTCTTGGAATAGAAACGGGAGGACAAGTAAGTGATTCAGGCAACAGATAAAAAGGTTGGTGCCGTTCTCGTGGTTGGCGGCGGCGTCGGAGGTATGCAGGCCTCGCTCGATCTGGCTGAGGGAGGGTATAAGGTCTATTTAGTCGAAAAGGGGCCGTCTATCGGCGGGGTGATGGCACAACTTGACAAGACGTTCCCGACTAACGACTGCGCGATGTGTAGCCTTGCGCCGCGTATGGTCGATTGCGGCGGACACCTTAACATCGAAAAACTGACCTACTCTGAGATAGAATCAATCGAAGGCTCAGCGGGCAATTTCAAGGTCCGCGTCAGGAAAAAGGCACGCTACGTTGACCCGGACAAGTGTACCGGCTGTGGAGAATGTGTTGAGAGCTGTCTTGTTAGAAACATTGTCTATATAGATCAGCCAGGCCGTGCGCCGGTTCAGATTGAAGAAAGCGTGCGAGTCAAAGTGGACGACATTCTGGACAGATATTCAGGCGGTCGCGAAATCATCGTTCCGATTCTTCACGATATTAATGAGGAGTTTAGGTGGCTGTCTCCGGAGGTCCTTTGTAGGGTAGCAGAGGTAACGGAGATTCCTATCGAGCACATCCTGCGGATTGCAAGCTTCTACAATGCCTTCAGTCTTAAGCCGAAGGGAAAGCACGTCATTCGTGTATGTACGGGCACAGCATGCTATGTCAAAGGTGCGCAGCGTATTTTGGATACGTTTGCGAGGGAACTGGACGTCGAAGTAGGGGACGTAACAGATAACGGGCAGTTCAGCCTGGAGACGGTCAATTGTGTGGGTTGCTGTGGCCAGTCGCCTGTCATCACGGTTGACGATGATATATATGGATATGTGAACCAGACTATGGTTACCGGCGTGCTCGGGAAGTACACATAGGAAGGAGAAAAAAATGTCTAAGATTAAACCTGACGACCTCAATCGCATTGGAGAGAAGATCAAGAGGACAATGCTTCTTAGAGAAGGCTCGTGCCGGGTGAAGATCATCGTTCATATGGGAACATGCGGCATTGCCGCCGGGGCAAGAAACGTCATGAAAGCTTTGATGGATGAGATCGAGAAGGCAGATTCGAAAGACATTCTTCTGACAATCTCGAGTTGTGCAGGACTTTGCAGCAGTGAGCCTATGATAACGATAGAAGAGAAAGACAAGCCGGGGGTGAAATATGTTGAGCTTACTGCAGAGAAGGCAAAGGCAATCTTTGCCGGGCATGTTCTGGGCGGCAAGATTGTGAACGAATACGCACTTGCGGCCGGGAGCGAGAGAACGCTTTAAGGAGATTGCAACGATGCCACATATTACAAACGTAATGATTTGCACTTGCACGAATTGCATATCGAACGGCGCTCTTGATATCAGGGATTCACTGGATGCCCAGATTAAGCAGCAGGGATTGCAGGATGATGTCCTTGTCGTACCGACAGGAGCAAGTGGTCTTTGTGTGAATGGGCCGATCCTTATAGTGCAGCCCGAAGGAATTTTCTACCAGAAACTCAAGGGCCAAGACATTCCGAATCTCGTTGAGGAGCATTTTCTTAAAGGCCGGCCGGTAAAGAGCCTGATGTATGTTCCTCCGGGAGAAGAAAGCCCGATTCCTGAGCTTCGTTCAATTCCTTTTTTCAAGGATCAGCGGTTGATTACACTTCGCAACCGGGGACTGATTGATCCAGACAAGATCGATGAGTATATTGCCAGGGATGGTTACAAGGCGCTGGCAAAGGC
>JABMRO010000375.1 GCA_013202635.1 Planctomycetota bacterium | reverse complement strand
TTTGATATTGTATTGTCTGAGAATCGGATGTTTACTATAAGGGAATTAGAATGTGAGGTCAGATATGGATTGCCCGGCATGTGGAAAGTCGATGGTGGAGGAAAGTTTTGGTGATGTGCGGGTCGATGTGTGCAAGAATGGATGCAAAGGGATATGGTTTGACTGGGGAGAGCTGAAAGAGCTGGATGAGAGTCACGAGGGCGCCGGTGAGGCGCTTGAAGAGGCATTAAAAAGCCCGCGGGTCAATGATGCCAATCGTGGACCTTTGAAGTGTCCAAAGTGCGGGATAGCCATGCACGCACACAAATACAGCAGCGCCAAAGAAGTTAACGTGGATGAATGTTACGGCTGTGGCGGATTCTTCCTGGATAGCGGAGAGCTACGAGAGATAAGGGAAAATTATATGAGCGAAGGAGAGAGGAATGCGTATGTGCAGAAGCTCGTAACTGATACGCCAATGGCGGGAGAGTCCGGGAAAGCAGGGCTTAGAGCGGAAGCGTGCCAGGCGTTCGGGGGACTTCTTAGCAGAAGGTGGCCATTCATTTGGCCGTGAGGAGACTTCTTGTTTTATGGATTTATTGGCAGAGAGGCAAAGATGCGAAATTTAAGAGTATCGGTCTTAATTGTTATGTTGGGATTGACTGTTTGTGGATGCAAGAAAGAGGAAGAGGGCGCGGAAATGACAAAGACGACAGAAGAAAAAATGAGAAAGGAGACCGTTATGGGTATTGCAATACAATGGCTGGGTCATGCGAGTTTCAGGATTTGTTACGAAGATACGGTCATATATATTGACCCATGGAAATTGAAGGAGTCGGCCGGCGATGCGACGCTGGTGCTTGTCAGTCACAGTCACTATGACCATTACTCACAGGAAGATATTGCCAAGGTTAGCGGGCCGGATACGAAGCTGATCGCCTCGGCCGATGTTATTGCAAAAGCAAAAGCAGGAGAGGCGATTATGCCCGGGCTGATAGTTGAATTGGAAGGTGTTCGGGTAATAGGTGTGGCTGCATATAATCCTGATAAACAGTTTCATCCGAAGGGGAACAACTGGGCTGGCTTTATAATCGAGATTGGGTCAAAGCGGATTTATTACGCAGGCGATACCGACCTGACTGAGGAGATGAAGGCTCTTAAGGATATTGATGTGGCATTGTTACCTGTGGGCGGCACGTACACAATGAACGCGAAAGAAGCGGCCGAGGCGACTGAGCATATAAAGCCAAAACTTGCCGTACCGTATCACTGGGGTGATATTGTCGGCGGACAAAGTGATGCTGAGCAATTCGCCAAGTCAGCGGCGTGCGAGGTGAAGGTTTTAGAGGCCGGAGAGAGTGTCAGTTTTTAGTGGAAAAGCCGGTCAGGGCTAAATGGAGAGAAGTTATGGTAACTAAAAAAACATCGCCGTGGTTTTTGTGGCCTTTTGTGGCGGTATGGAATTTATTAGCCCTGGTACTGAATATAACCGGTCGTGTATTGGCAGGGATATTGGGAGTGGGGTTGATGGTTGTGGGAATTGCTCTTACTATGACGGTTGCCGGTGCGCCGGTTGGTATTCCGTTTGCAATTCTTGGTTTACTGCTGATTATACGGAGTATTTTTTAAGAGTCGGCCTGAAAATGCGGCAGTAAACTTCCGGTGGTTCGTTTGTTTATTTGGGGGGCAGTTCGAGCGTTTTTCGGCAGCGGGGGCAATCTACCTTTTTGGATTTGAAATTCGGTGGGATTTTCAGTTTTAAGCCGCATGCGCAGGTCAAGAATATAAATTGATTTACCTTTCGCATAATATCGCCGACCTGTCGCATCTGGGTTTCTGTGCGCTGCTCCTTTTTGGCTTTAACATTAGCTTCTCGTAAGGCAATATCCTCTTTGGTCAGGGCGGTAACGGGGACTACAGTTTTGTTATGCGTTACGTTCGTAAAAGCATCCGAGTAGTCTTTGAAAGAAACGCCGTGGGTCATATTGCGCAGAATCTTAACCCTTTCGGAAATCGGCGGATGTGTGCTTGTCAGGTCGGATAATTTCCTCTGTTTTTTTTTCTTGAAAGGGTTGGCGATGTACATTGGCGCGGTAACCTTGTTTACGGCGGCTAATTGTGGTGATGGATCATTGGCAATTTTCTCAAGCGCGCTGGCGAGGCCTTCGGGATAGCGGGTTAATCTGGCGCCGCCGGCATCGGCGAGATATTCACGTCTTCTCGATAGTGCAAAGTATAACAAGTATGCCATTATAGGTGCCAGGATTGCGGCGAGTATCGCCACTATCATCATAACAAGCTGTGCCTGGCCGCCGCCTTTACCGCCTGATGAATATCTGCGGCGAGAGCCCGTCATCGAACTGTAGAACATACCTCGCAGAAAGACCTGTGATAGTAAGACAATTGAGCCGAGCATTATGCCGGCAAGTGTTATAAAAAGGATATCGCGATGGAGGATATGACTTATCTCATGCGCGATAACCCCCTGAAGCTCATCTCGGTTGAGTCGGCCTAAAAGGCCTGCGGTTACGGCGACCGAGGCGGATTTCGGGCTTCGGCCGGTCGCAAAGGCGTTGGGGGCGGGGTCGTTTATGATATAAATTTTGGGCATTGCAGGCAGGCCGGCGGCGATTTTCATTTCTTCGACTATGTTGAACAACTGAGGATGCACATCGTGTGTGACTGGTTTGGCTTTGCTTGCGGCCAGAAGGATCTGG
>JABMRO010000374.1 GCA_013202635.1 Planctomycetota bacterium | reverse complement strand
AATTTTGCGCCATGCGCATTTCGCGGAAAATCGCCGATCGAATGAAATAATTTCTTCGAAGAAGAAATTATGTAAACGTTCACAGAACGTTGAAACTGGACCCTTTAGGAAATTGTATTTTTTGAGAAAAATAAGAAAGCTTCGAAACTGTCATTCCGAGCGAAGCGAGGAATCTCTGTTTGGAGTTGTCGGCTCAACATGAGATCCCTCGCTTCCTCGGGATGACAACTGTCGGTGCTGATAAAGGTCCGAGCGAAGGGCGATAGGTTCGTGTACGGGGTTCTCTGAATATTTACATTTTTTTTTGTCTTATGGAGTATAAGATTTGAGAAAACGAGAAAAAGTCGTTTACAACTATAATATATTATTTTATTATTATTGATAATGCAGAGTTCAGGATTATAATAAGCCATTACGAGGAAAACTATGGCCAAAATTCTGTTGGTTGACGACGAACCAAGTATTTTAAGCGTACTGAGTGTTTTGCTAAAAGCTGAGGGTTATGATGTGGTCTCGGCTGACGGCGGAGAAAAGGCCGCTGACCTTATCAAGTCTACGTCTTTTGATCTCATGATATCCGATATCCGAATGCATCCTATTGACGGAATGACGCTTTTGAAAATGGCAAGGGAACAGCGGCCCGCTATGTCGGTCCTGATGATAACCGGATATGGTTCTATTGAAACCGCTGTTGAGGCACTGAAGCTAGGTGCTTTTGATTATATTACGAAACCCTTTAAGGTGGATGAACTTCTGATTACCGTTCAAAGGGCGCTGGACTATAACAAAGCGCTGAGCGAAAATGTTGATTTAAAGGCGCAGCTGACTGGCCGGTACAAGTTCGAGAATATTATTGCCGAGAGTCCGGCAATGCGTCAGGTCTGCGAAATGGTTGAACGGGTCGCGCCGACAGATACTACGGTTCTGGTCTATGGCGAAAGCGGCACAGGCAAAGATCTGGTGGCCAAGGCGATTCATGCCTATAGCAATCGAAAAGACAAAAAATTTTTTCCCCTGAATTGTGCGGCTCTTCCGGAACCTCTGTTTGAATCGGAATTATTCGGGCATATGAAAGGGTCTTTCACCGGCGCTTCAACGGACAAAGAAGGCCTTTTTGAAGCGGCTGATGGGGGTACCATTTTCCTGGATGAAATAGGGTCCATGCCTCTGAGCGTTCAAGCCAAATTTTTGAGGGTCCTGCAAGACAAGGAAATCCGTCGTGTTGGTGGAAACGAAAATATCTCTGTTGATGTCCGGGTTCTGGCAGCAACAAACAGCCGCTTGGAGGATCTTATTGAAAAAGGAGTATTACGGGAGGATCTTTATTACCGGTTGAGTGTCATCTCTATTGAAGTCAAGCCGTTGCGGGAACGGCAGGAAGATATATTACCTCTGGTCTATCATTTTTTACGTCAGGAGATAAAGGGGGAAAGAGAGCTGCCATCAATTGAGCCTGGGGTGCTTAGAGTTCTGGAGGAGTATTCATGGCCGGGCAATGTCAGAGAACTGGAAAGTGCGATTAAATATGTCCTGACGTTTGCTAAAGATAATGTTATCACCAAGGATTGTCTTCCCGCAAAGACCATGCAAGCTGTAAAGGCCGGAGGAATTGCAGCAAGTGCGCGGTATGATGATGATATACGAGGGAAGTCATTAAGAGCGTTTCTGAGGGCAAAGGAACAGGAACATCTTGAACAGGTATTAAAGCATCTTGGTGGTGACAAACAGAAAGCTGCCAAAGAATTAAGAATCAGTTTGGCCACTCTCTATCGCAAGCTTCCAGAGCCCAAGGACTGAGGGATTGATCCAATAACGCATTCTTAATTTCTTGATTTTAAGAAAATGATATATGTCTAACTGAGTAATTTCGTCACTGTCTAAGTTTTTTCATGTTTTGTTGTTTGTCTTATCAATATTGAGATAGTTGTTGCTCTTTTTTTTCAATGTGCTATTATTGAACATCTCGTTCCTTTGAGTCATGGTTTGGTCTTAATGAGATATCTTTTATTGATTGATTATGATTGAATGACTAAGTTGGCACAATTATTGCAGTATTCTAGGTAGGTACAAGTGGTTTGTGTGTTCTGAATTATTTCGAGAGAAAGGAGGTGAGGCTGTCGAATTAATATTAAACATGGCCTAAAGACATAATAATTGTCGTAAATTAGGGCATTATGCAAATAAGTTAACAAGAACAAAGTAATAAAAGTATCCGCGTAAAAAGGAGGAGAAGAGTTAATGAAAAAAGGTT
>JABMRO010000030.1 GCA_013202635.1 Planctomycetota bacterium | reverse complement strand
GGCTTCTTCTTCGTCGGCGGTCAGGTGTACGTTGACAAAAAGGCCCCGCCGGAAATACGCGCTCAGGCACAAGGATTGATTGTTCTGGCCTGTTATGGTGTTGGCATGTTGATCGGCACCTTCATCAACGTCGAGTTAATAGAACGCTATACCTCCGATGGTGTGTGTAACTGGAATCCGGTCTTCGTGATCAATGCCATCGTCTCAGCCGCCCTGCTGGTGGCACTGTGTACACTCTTCCGCGACGATGTAAAACAGGCTTCTGAGCCGGTATCCACCGATCAAGAGCCACAGTCACAACCTAATATTGAATAAGCTGATAGCTTCTACGGCCTGGTTAGGATACCAGCCGACTCAGCGAAGGAAAAGAAACACATTTAGGGAGAACAAAATGGACGCGAAACTGTACATTGCCTTGAGCTTTGCGATGTTTATGGAGTACGCAATCTGGGGCGCCTGGATGCCTGTACTGGCAGCAAGGCTTCTCGGACCGCTCAAGATGACCGGCAAACAGACCGGCTGGATTTATGCTACACTACCGCTGGCCTGTATCTTTATGCCGTTAGTGTCGGGCCAGCTTGCCGATAAATATGTTAACACCGAAATCATCCTTGCCGTTGCTCACTTGGCCGGTGCGGTTCTAATGTTCCTTGCCGTACGTCAAACTACTTTCAAAAACCTTTTTGTGGTCATGTTTCTTTACTGCTTGTGCTTCGCTGCAACACTGCCGCTTGTTAATTCTTTAATGTTCAGCCACCTGGCCAAAAACAACCTCGACTCTGCGGTTTATTCAAAGTGGATCTTCTTGTGGGCACCTGTCGCCTGGGCGCTTATCGGCTATGGTCTCACTGGCTGGCGGTGGAAATTCAAAACCGGCGAACAGGGCCGTGACTGCCTCTACCTTGCAGCTATACTTTCGGTGATTATGGGGATAGGATGTTTCTTCATGCCCGATACACCACCTGCTGAAGCCGGTACGGCTCCCATACTTCAGGCTATGGGTATGCTTGGTGAATTTAATTTCCTAATCTTTATTATTGTCTCAATGATATTCTTCGGGCTTATGCAGTTCTATTTTCTGGGTACAGCCCAGTTTATGCAGGACATGGGAATCCCAGCCAGGAACGTCCCCGCTTCAATGGCCGTCGCACAGGGCGTACAGGCAATAGCTACTTTATTATTGATGGCCTTGTTGCTCGGCAGTCTTGGAGCGAAATGGACTTTGGTTATAGGAGCTACATTCTGGTTGCTGTTGTATATCGTTTACATCAATGGAAAACCGCGATGGCTGATTGTTTGTTCCCAATCGTTCCACGGTCTGGCATACGTGCTCTTTGTCATTGTCGGCCAGATATTTGCAGACAGCGCCGCAAAAGCTGAAATACGAGCTTCCGTGCAGTCCCTGCTTTTTGCCGCCACGACAGGTGTTGGCTTGTTCCTCGGAACCCAGCTCGCCGGCTTTATCATGGACAAGTTCAGAAAAGAAGAGAAATTCCAGTGGCGTCAGATTTTCATGGTGCCGGGCGCGATTGCTTTTGTGAGCATTTTGGTTTTGATTATATTATTTAAATAAAAGCCGCTTAAAACTTGATATTGAATGCTCGCTCCTCGGTTCTCTGAAGAAACCGAGGAGCGTTTTTTTTGACTTAAGGAATATCCAGCGGGTCGATATCTTTGATTTTGTCGGCATAAATCTGGTACGTATATTTCTTCAGAAGCTCATTGCCGTATTGCTCTATTATTGCCTCTCTCTGCTCGCTCATCATTTTTTCTTTGACGCGAGATTCCATATCATTTGAATATCCGGTTAATGTGCCGGGATTCTTTTCCAGGATTTTGACGATTCGCCAATTGACACCGCTGCGATAAAAGCCTTTTATCGGCCCGATTACATCATTCGGGTCGCCTTTCCACAAATCCTTCCAGAACAATCCTTCCCCGCCGGGATAAGTATTAAATGGCTTGGTTGTCTTTTGCAGAGAATATTTCTGTTTTATCGCCTCGAAATCCTTGTTGCCGTCCAATTCAGCCTTTACCTGGCGGGCTGTTTTTAGGTCCTGACACCAGATTAAGTCGATCTTGAGCTTCTTGTCTTTTCTGAAAACTTCCCTGTTCTTGCCGAAGTAGATCATTATTTCCTCGGTTGTCGGTTGTTTAATCTCCTTGTACTTGTCGGTGCTGACTTTAGACAGGAGCCTACTGTCTTCATACTCTCTTACTTTCTGTAAAAGCTCTTTATCCTTGTCGAGACCCAGCAGCATAGCTTCGGACAGAAGAAGCGGCTTGCTTAACGCTCTGTCCAGAAGCTGTTCAACACCCTTTACGGTACCGAGGTTTTTCGGACGGCTCGGCGGCGACATTTCACATAAAGCATCGAACCAGTCCTTCAATGTCACCTTGCCTTTGTCGAACGTTACAAGGACCATATCTTTCTCTTCCTGCGTCAATTCCTCTTTTGTCTGAGTTATCTTGATAAATCCCCCTGTGCGGGGCTTCTTCGGCTGAGTCAAGAGTCTTTGGTGAATTTGCACTGCTTTGGGAAAATTTTCAGTCAGCTTTTTTGCATGAAACTTTTGGTATATATGGTTGTAGTACTGGCTGAACAATATTCGAGCCTTTAGTTGTTTAATTGTTGCTTCAGCTCTGGCCCTTGTAAGCTTGGGGTCGGCCTTCATTCTCTTTTCTATTTCGGGCTCTGTTACTATTAATCTGGGCTGAAGCTGTTTCTGTAACAATAAGTTGACAAGCCATTTGTCCCTGAATCGCTGAATCAGTGACGACAGCGGCTCATCTTTAAGATAATCCTCTTTGCGGGCCTCGCTGACCATAGCTTTTTCAGCAATCATTTTCAAAAGGACTGTTTTGGCATTAACCGGCTCGGGCTCCTCGTTATAATTTCCGTAGTTAGAGGGGCGAATTTCCGTCATCAGCCTTTTTTCAAGCTCTTGCTTATTGATGGTGTAATTGCCGATATTCGCAACTATAGTCGGCGGTTCTTCCACTGGTTTAACTGCCGCCGGCCTCTGACGGGTCGGCCTTGAGGCGGCCGGCCTGGGGGAGCTAACACGTGGTG
>JABMRO010000373.1 GCA_013202635.1 Planctomycetota bacterium | reverse complement strand
TGTGCGGGAGTTGATGGGATTTGAGACCTTTGCCATCGCTATTATGGAAAGGCCGGAATTCGTGGCCGAACTTTTCGAGTGCTCGGGTAAGTTGTTACTTAATATTCACCGCCATATTGTGGAAATGGAAAATATCGGCGTTGTTCATATGGGCGATGATATGTGTTATAAACAAGGTCCAATGATATCACCTGCTATGTTACGTAAATATGTATTCCCCTGGCATAAACAGATTGTTGATAACGCCCATGCAAAAGGATTACCTTTTACTTTTCATTCTGATGGTAATAACGACATAATCATGAATGATCTTATATCTTATGCAGGGATAGATGGAAAGCATGCTTTTGAAGATGCTGCTCAGCCTGTGGAAGAGGTGAAACGAAAATATGGCGATCGCGTATCCTTGATTGGAGGGATGGATCTCGATTTCTTATGTCGTGCAGATGAAAATGCTCTACGGAAGCGGGTCCGTTCTATGATTGAAACTTGTGGCGCTGGTGGTGGTTATGCCTTTGGGACCGGTACTGGACTAACTACCTATACCCCTCTGGATAAATATCTATTTATGCTCAATGAAGCCTTGGAAGTAGTTTGGTATTAAATGGTAGATAAAAATATATCCCTTCCATATGAGTGATATAGATTAATCCTAAAAAATAGAATAACAATTGGAGGATAAAATGGGAACCAAAGAGAAGATAAAAGTGAAGGCAAGAATACTGCGAGAGATGAAGGATAATAGTAATGTTAGGCTGGCTAATAACTTCACATCTTTTGATGAATATTTCATGCATGAAGATCTTCGTAAAAATTTTATTGGATTCACTACAGTTTTGTATAACCCTAATGATAGACTTCTCTATTGTGGGATAGCGTCTTATGAAAATGATATTTTTTATAGTTTCAATCCCAAAACGAAAAAGTTTAAAAGTCTTAAATACAACAGAGCTAAAGGAGCTGAGAAATATGACGTTAAGGTTCACAGGAGTCTCTGCCTTGATGTAGACTGTATTATTTATGGGGCGACAGCCTGTTTACATGGAGTGCCTGAATATTGGCAAGCTCCTGGGGGAAAGATTTTTAAATATGACCCTAAAACAAATAAATTAGAAATAATTGCTATCCCATTACCCCATCTCTATATCCAGACTATTGTTATGGATACAGAGAGAAAGATAATTTATGGATGCACCTATCCTCAATGGCATCTATTCAGATATGATATCAGGACAAACAGAACCAAGGATTTAGGTCCAACGCTCCATGCACCTCACAGACCTGTTATTGATAATGGTGGTAATTTATGGTCATATTATCGTAGCCTTTCTCCAGTTTGCAATCCTGGTCTGGAACTATTAAAATACAATCCTAACAAGGATAAGGTTTACTATGGCCCCTGGCCAAAGAGCTGTCAATTGATAAGAAAAGGGGTAGATGATATGCTCTTAGGTCCTGATGGAAACATTTACATTGGGAGCGTGAGTGGAGAACTTATGCGATTTAACCCCAAAGACTTAGAGATGGAATACCTGGGGAAACCGTTTCATAGCACAAGGATGGATTTAAAATTTGGTTCTGACGGACTATTATATATTGCTACTGGGTCCGGGAAATATGAAGAAGGAGGAAAGGAAGGGACTGATACAGCCATCTTCACCTATGATGTCAAAAAAGAGAAATTCGAGTTCTATGGGTATATATACGATAAAGAACGCAAGGAAGGATGTGTTATGGTGCATGATATTGCTTTAACGAGTGATGGAATAATCTATGTGGCTGAATCAGATAATCATGCTAGGACATGTTATTTGTGGGAATGCATAATCCAATGAAGTAGTTTCTCCCAAACCTAAGAGTGAACTGGCAACACATAAGTGATCTGATGGAACGGCCTATGATGATATGATGATAGTGTGTGAAGGAGCATAAAAATCCCAATAGCACAGGAGGTGATGAAAGATGTGAAGACGGTCTTAGGAAATTTACGGAGAGATTGAGCTCTAACGTTTATAATGTATCAGGGGTTATGAAAAAGAATTGAATAAGGAAATAAAGAGATGAAGAGAGTAATAGTTTTTTTATTGGGGTTAGTGGTAGTCTGTGGTATGGTTTATGCAGCAACAGAGAATATCCTTATAAATCCAGGTTTTGATTCAGATGATTATAAGTGGAGAGGCAGGCTTAACGGTGATCAGTTTGGATGGGGCATGGGGGCTGTTCGTGACGTAAAGACTGGTAAGGTATACTGGGATGGCACAGCAGAAGGAGATATTAGTATTGATATTGATAAGGAAGTCTTTCACAGCGGAACAGCGAGTTTAAAAATACAAAGTACGAAAAAACCTTATTATGTTGAATTTGGCTCCAAACCTTTACAACTTAAGGGTAAGCAGAAATATGAGATTTATGTCTGGGCAAAGGCAGACAAGCCTGACCTTACGCTGCGGATTCAGCTTAACGGTAGTCTTCAAGGAGCACACTGGTATAGGACAAAGGAAGCGGTGTTGAACCAGGAATGGCAGAAAGTAACTTTAAATGTAACTACTCCGGAAGGGATAGAAAAGGAGAAGAATTTCATTGTCTGTTTTACGATTTTTCGTGGGGATAAGACGGGCAAAGAGCCAGGCACTGGGACTATATGGTTAGACGATGTCTTTTGTGGTTGTGTAGCAGCTGCGTTGCAGATGTATTAACAGTATCAGATTATTTATTATTCGTCCAAACAAAAAGAGGCTAATGAGATGTTTAACGAAAAACAGGAGTTCTTAGTTGAACCAGAAAAGAAGGTCCCGCTTTATCGCAAGGTTGATGTTGTAGTTGCAGGGTCAGGCATCTGCGGCTCTTTTGCGGCAATTGCTGCTGGCCGGAATGGAGCAAAGACCGTTTTGATTGACCGGTTCGGTGCCATGGGTGGCAATATCGGTCCTGCCATGATAGTAGCCGGAACACTACTTGGTGGACCACCGGTTTACAGGGGAGAAGACTCTGTCCTCGGAGGATTTACAGGAATAAGCGGAGAATTCAAAAAAAGAGTTGAAGACCTTGTTGACCCATACCGTACTCCTCATCCATCCCTCTCCTTTGGCTCTTCATATGTGCTTTCAGAAATGGCGCGGGAGGCAGGGGTTGAGTTTATCACTTCCTCGTATGCAGCAGATCCCATAATTGAGGGAAATACTGTTAAAGGCCTGTTTGTAGAGACCTGTTCTGGACGCATTGCAGTTCCTTCTCGTGTAGTTATTGACTCTACAGGTGAAGCCTCAATTGCAGCACGAGCAAAAGCCCCAATGATCCGGCACACAGCGTATGATCCTTCCTGGGGAAGGATGGTATGTCCACCCATGAATAATCCGGAATGTGCTTTCTGGAATGATACGCATCTTCTTGTAGTGATGGCTGGCGTTGACTATAAAAAATTTGAGGAGTATAGAAAGAAAGATATTGAACTTTCACCCGAAGATGAAAAGTGGGATGCCCACTGGGGCTTTAGCAAGGGGCTTCCCAAAGCTCTGGTGCCAGCGGCAAGGAGGGCTTTTGAAAAGGACGGGTTCCGAATCCATGGAGACATTGAGAAAAAGGTTCCGACCTACATCTCCGGATTTGGCAATGGGGGCAAGGGGGTGGTAAGTTTTCGTGTTGCAGCGCGGGGAGAGATAGACTGTGATGATGTGGGGCAGATGTCGCGAATTGAAAATTTTGTAAGGAAACAAGGGTATTATTATTA
>JABMRO010000029.1 GCA_013202635.1 Planctomycetota bacterium | reverse complement strand
GTGCTTTGAGTGTATTTCTTTCCCAGAACACGCCCTGGTGATATCCTTGAATTGTAGTATCAAGCTCTGCTGAGTGCAGGCGTTTTGCGGCGAGCAGGCAATATTCGGTTTCAATTTCAAGGCCAAGGAATTTGCGATTCAGCTTTTTAGCCGCTGCAAGACTGCTGCCGACGCCCATAAATGGGTCGAATACAAAGTCGTTTTCATTCGTGCTTGCCAGGATTAGTTTGGCTAACAGCTTTTCGGGCTTTTGTGTCGGGTGGTCTGTGTTTTCCGGCATTGACCAGAAGGGCACCGTGATATCGTTCCATAAATTTGACGGGTGTGTCAGGCGAAACTGGCCGTCTGATGTATTGAGCCAATCTTTTGGTTCACCGTTTGTGTCGGTATATGGTGCGAGCACTCTGCGTTTTAGCTTTACGTTTTCAACGTTGAATACGTAGTCGTCAGAAACGGTGGCGAACCAAATATCTTCCGAGGCGTTTTTGAAGTTTCTTTTTGCGCCTCTGCCTTTTTCCCTTTCCCATGTGATTCGGTTTCTTACTTTAAGCAATTTATCCAGAACAAGATGAACCGCTGTTGATGAATACCACTCGGAGCAAACATAAACCGAGGCGGTGTTTTTAAGTGTGGGCAGTAATTTATCCAGCAGGTTTTCGAGCCATTCGGTGTATTTGGTAATGCTCTTTTTTCTAAAGGTTGTGGAGTTGAATGTTTTTGTAAGATTGTAAGGCGGGTCCAGTATAAGCAGGTCAACAAACTTCTCCGGCAACAAATCAAGTGCTTCGAAGGTATCCTGATTTACTATTTTGTTCTCGATGGTATTTACAGATGCAGGTTTGGAAATGTGAATGACTTCTTTGCGGTAAAGTTTTGTTTCCGCCTGGTTGAGTGTTAATGTACGATTTCTTTGTGCCCGGACCTTATTCACGCAACTGGCCTTGGTAGTTTCAGTAAATTCGGTTTTATGCCGATTCTTTTTTTGTTTTTTGTTTTGCTGTTAACAGGTCGGCTTTGCCATCGACGATATCGCGGTCTATTACGTATTTTACGGGCTTTGGTTCATCTGGCAGTTGGTACATCAGGTCAATCATCAACTCTTCGGTGATTGCGCGCAATGCCCGGGCGCCGGTATCACGCTTGAGGGCTTTCTGAGCCAGGGCATGCAGGCCGTCTTCTGTAAACTCCAGCTCGGCATCTTCCATTTGGAAAAATCTTTGATACTGCTTGCAGAGCGCATTCTTCGGCTGAGTCAAAATATCTATAAGCGCATTTTCATCGAGAGTTGTAAGAGTTGTAATTACAGGAAGCCGGCCAACCATTTCAGGAATCATTCCATACTCGATAATGTCCTCCGGTACCACCTGCTGCAATATGTCGCTGTACTCGGTTTTTTCATCGGTTTTACCGGCCAGTTCGGAATTGAAGCCAATCATTTTTTTGCCGAGACGCTTTTTGATGATATTTTCCAGGCCTACAAAGGTTCCGCCGCATATAAAAAGTATCTGTGTGGTGTCGAGTTGTATGTACGACTGCTCGGGGTGTTTTCGGCCGCCTTGGGGCGGGATGTTTGCGGTGGTTCCTTCGAGCATTTTTAACAGGGCCTGCTGGACGCCTTCTCCCGAGACGTCACGTGTGATTGAGACGTTCTGAGAGGTTTTACCGACCTTATCTATTTCATCGATATAGACGATTCCTCGTTGCGCCGTTTCTATGTCGTAGTCTGCGGCCTGGAGCAGTCGCAGCAGGAAGTTTTCAACATCTTCACCGACGTATCCGGCCTCGGTAACGGTGGTGGCGTCACATATTGCGAAGGGCACTTCCAGTTTATGTGCAAGCGTGCGGGCAAGAAGGGTTTTGCCGGAACCGGTCGGGCCGATTAAAAGAACATTGGATTTGTCTATCTCAATATCGCTGTCGTTGCTGTCCGTGTGCATCAGGCGTTTGTAGTGGTTATGGACGGCAACTGAAAGATATTTTTTGGCGTGTTCCTGGCCAATTACGTACTGGTCCAGATATTCTTTTATTTCTTTGGGCTTGGGCATTTCTTCAAGACTAACGCTGCCCATGCTTGTTCGTTTGCGGTTTTGCTGGATGATGTTATGGCACAGCTCGACACATTCCGGGCAAATATAGACTTTGTTGGGGCCTTCTATGAGCGTGTCAGACTGAGTTGCCGCTCTGCCGCAGAAACTACAGATTGCCTTGGTTTTTTTCGTATTTGATTGCTTGGCCATTTTTAGCTTCCCAATCTTAGGTTAAATCTTATTCTTTTACTTATTTTAGACATTGTATCTCATGGTGGATATTTATGCAAGCTTTTACGAAACCTTTGATGTTGTCCGGGCCGTCTTTATTTGGCATTTTTGCCGGTCAGTTGACTTTTTTTGAGGGAAAACGTGTAGATGACCTCGTTATCGATGCTGATTATTTTGTAGGTTACCTGCGGGTCGGGTAAAGAAGTATCAAACTGGAGCCGTCCGAATGAGCATTTCTTGTTGTAGCCGAACAACGAGTCGGGCATTACTTTGTGTGTGTGGATGTTAGTCAGTTTTGAACTTTCGAATTCATACAGCGGATACCCGTCCGGCCTTTCAATCTTCCAGATGTCGGAGCGATGGCGGTCGGCTGCGATGAGTATTACCCCGTCAATTTTGTTGGATTCAAGAAAGGAAAAAATCTGCTCTCGTTCCGTTTTATAACCCTGCCACGGGTCTCGACTGCCGGGCTTGGCGCCGTAAGACCAGGGCACGGGCGAGGCGAGAACTTTGAAAGTAGCCTTTGATGACTTTAATTTTTTAAATAGCCATTTTTTCTGGGCGTCGCCAAGCATCGAGGGGTTCGTTACCCTGGATTTAGTACGATAATAGCGACTATCCAACATAAAGAAGTCAACGTCGCCGATGGAGAAATCAAACCAGCAGCCCGGTTGATTTTCCCCTCCGGCGTAGTAAGGATTGACCCAGTTGTTGACAAATGTGCGCCAGACAGGAATCTTCCAGTAGGGTTTGAGGATTTCCGGTCCGCCCCCGGCATCGTTGGTTGTGAAGTCGTGGTCGTCCCAGATGGCAAAGATGGCCGCCGAGGCGGCAAAATCTCTGAATTCGAGACGTGACTGGCGCCGATAATAGCAATATTGCTGAACGGCCTGTCTTGTAGGATTATCGATATATACGTTGTCACCGAGCAAGAGAAATGCAAGCAGATTGTGAGAGGTAATCGTATCCCACATTCTTTCGTACTGTGGAGTGAAGCCCGCCCCGCCCCCGAAGCCAATCCAAAATTGACTTTTGGCCCCTGAAGCTGGAAAACTGCGGAACGCCCACTGTCGCGGTTGAAGCCTGCCGTCCACCACTAGTTTGTAGGAGTAGCGGGTATCCGCTTTTAAGCCCCGGACGGTAAGCACCGCTGTAAAGTCTTTTTCTTTGTTTGTCTTGACGATGGCTGAGCGGATTGGTGACCTCGCCGTTCGTGATGTGCCGATGAGGATTTGTACAGGCACTTCGGTGGCTGTGCGCACCCAGAACTTTGCGCCGGTATCAGTAACGCAGCCGAGCATAGGGCCGTGCAGGAGCTCGGTGTCATATTTTTGGGTCAATGCCTTAAATTCGGCGCTGTCGGTCAGAGGTTTTAACAGGTCTCTGGGGCCGGCGAGGAAACGACTAAACGGGAGTCCTTCATCGAGGGCTTTATCCACATAGGCCATGGCTGTGGTTATATTATTTTTTTGAGTATAGGCCACCGCAAGGCCATACATGGATTCGAGATCTCTTGGATGCTTGCTGAGATATCCCTCGAAGTGTTTTATTGCGGCGTCATGTTTGCCGTCAACGATTTGTGAAATTGCATCTTTGCTTAGCTTCTTGTATTGCTCCTGGGCACAGGTGGCAGGGACAAAAAAGGATAACATCAGGCAAATAAGCAACAATAGCCAAGATTCTTTTGCTACTTTGCGTAGCAGATTGTTCCGATTCATTTTATTCCTCCAGGTCACAATTGTCCTTGCTTTTTTCTCAAACCTTGCAGCATGATTTGACAAATTCGGCGCCGCGGTGCAGGGCTTTGATATTTACCGGCAAAGTTTTATGGTATCGTTTGGCAAGTACATCGGGCAGAGCTTGTGCGGCCTGGTCGGCTGTGAGCTGTTCCCGCTTTTGCAGGTAAGCACCCAAAGCTACCATATTGGCGCTTTTCTGGCTGCCTAATTCAACTGCCAGTTCATCGGCAGGGATGGAAATTATCTCGATTGTCTCGTCAAGTTGCGGTTCAGTGTCAATCAGGGAGCTGTTCATTATTAGCAGGCCGTGGTTTTTAAGACGTGACCCGAATTTATTCAGTGACGCCTTGTTCATTACAATTAATGAGTTGGGTTTTGCGACGACGGGACAGGCGATTTTTCTCTCTGAAATAATCACCATACAATTTGCAGTACCGCCTCGAACCTCGGCGCCGTAAGAGGGCATATAGGTTACCTCTTTGCCCGCCTGCATTGCAGTCTGGGCCAACAGTTTGCCCGTCAGCATAATCCCCTGACCGCCGAAACCGGCAATGATAATCTCTTCATAAAAACCGTTTGCTGTCATTATTAGCCCTTCAATCGGCCCAAAGGAAAAACCTTTGTCATTTCATTATCGATCCATTTTGTCGCTTCAACCGGGCTCATTCGCCAGTATGTCGGGCAACTACTGAGCAGCTCAACAAGCGAAAGACCATGGGCTTTGTTTATCTGAAGCTCAAAAGCGTGTTTCAGGGCTTTTTTGGCCTTGCGTATATTAGGTGGGGTGCTGAGGGCACATCGCTCGATATAAGTTGTACCCGGCAGCACGGCCAACAGTTCTGAGACACAGAGAGGATAACCCTCTTCGATAACATTCCTGCCTTTAGGTGTTGTCGCTGTTATCTGGTCAGCCATTGTTGTCGGAGCCATTTGTCCCCCGGTCATTCCAAAGACGGCGTTGTTAATGAATATGACGGTTATTTGTTCGCCCCGATGTCCGGCATGCAGAATCTCACCGGCCCCGATACTTGCCAAGTCACCGTCGCCCTGATAGGAAAAGATTATTTTATCCGGATTTGTCCTTTTCATACCCGTCGCAACGGCCGGTGCTCTGCCATGGGCAACCTCTATCATATCGACGTCAATGTAGTCATACTCCAGCACCGCGCAACCTACAGGAGCTATGCCGATAGTGCTGCCGCGTATGTCGAGTTCATCGATGACCTCGGCAATCAATCGGTGAGCTATACCGTGTCCGCATCCGGGACAATAATGCGTCGGACAATCTTTAAGAGTCGGTGTTCTTTGAAATACTGTTTTCATGTTTTAGTCTTTAGTATCTTGGTTTAAGGTCAATTGCCTTATTTTATCGAGAATCTCCTCAACAGTAGGTACTCCGCCGCCCGGTCTGCCGTAAAATACTACCGGAGCTTTTCCAGCCACGGCCAGTTTTATATCCTCGACCATTTGACCGGTACTCATTTCAACGGTCAGGAACAGCCGAAATTCATCGGCGGCTTTGCTGATTTGCTCTGTTGGAAACGGCCACAGGGTGACAGGACGTATCCAGCCGACCTTGATTCCTTCTTCTCTTGCCCGGGTTACTGCGCCGCTGACGATTCTTGCAGCAATGCCATAGGCGACGACGATGATTTCGGCGTCGTCAACCTCGTATTGCTCGCACAGCACTTCATTTTTCTGGATCTGCTTGTATTTGTCATCCAACTTAAAGTTTAGATCTTCCAATACTCCCTCACCGAGCCATAATGAGCGAACGATATTTTGCTCTCTGTCTTTGGCCCCGGTCAGTGCCCAGTCTTTGGGCGGCAATTCGACACTTGGCCTTTTCTTCAAAACAACCGGCTCCATCATTTGGCCTAAAAAACCATCGGCCAGGATCATCGCGGTCATTCGATATTTATCAGCAAGTTCGAATGCCAGCGACATACAGTCGGCCATCTCCTGCACACTCGAAGGACCAAATACTATGGTTCGGTAGTCACCGTGTCCGCCTCCTCGGGTGGCTTGGAAATAATCGCTCTGTGATGGAGCAATGTTACCCAGGCCCGGGCCTCCCCGCATTACATTGACCACAACCGCTGGCAGCTCGGCACCGGCCAGAAAGCTTATTCCCTCCTGCATTAAACTTATGCCGGGGCTGGATGAGCTTGTCATAGCTCTTTTGCCGGTTGCCGAAGCTCCGAATACCATATTAATTGCGGCCAGCTCGCTTTCGCTCTGTACAAAGACCCGGCCTTCCTCCGGCATCCTTCGGGACATATAAG
>JABMRO010000028.1 GCA_013202635.1 Planctomycetota bacterium | reverse complement strand
TTTCTTTTGTTTGATACCAATAAAAAAGGCGGGCAAGAGAATTTGTCTCTTTGCCCGCCGGCGTTCGTGGCTCGATTTCTTTCACTCTATCAAGTGCCAGGTTTTATCCTGTACTGTTTCAAAAGGCCCCAGATTGACATCTACCTGCACCTGGTACTTGCCTTTGAAATCCTTTGGTACCCGCCACGAGTACCGGCATGTACCACCTCAGCCATACTCGAATTTACCGGAGGCAAGTACGTTCCCGTCCTCATCGATAATTTTTACTTTAGGTGCAGGGGCTCTTTTGTTGTTTTGCATTATCACATTCCGGTAATGCTCACCGGCCTTACCGATAATATTAAAATCTATTGATACTCGCGAACCGGTATGGCGAACTTCGGGTTTAATCTGAAACGGCGGACCTAATTGCAGAACTGTCGTGTCGTTGTTTTTCACTCTGATTGTTGACAGGTCTCCCCACGGCCCGCGGGTCTCAAGCTGCCACGTGTCGCCGCCCTGTTGCATCGATAGCTTCAGCCATTGCGGCCTGTGCAGACGTGCACTTACTGTAGCCGGCTCTGCTCCTGAGCTAATCGTTGTTTTACTAAGCCAGTTGTTACTAAGCCGCAAGGTAGTAACAGCGCCGCCAGCATCAATCTTTATCTGGCCTTTCCCCTGCGAAGATAAGAATAACAGCAGAACCGCCGCCGCTACAATAGCAACTGAAATCCATATATCTCTCTTCTTCATATCTTTACTACCTCTTTTGAACTTTTCGCATCGAAACTATATATTATTCCAAACCAGACCAAAATACCAGCTAAAAAAGCCCGGCTGGAACACTGTTTTTCTCTTCTATTCTATCGAGTGCCAGGTTTCTTCCTGCTTAATTCGACAAAAACACTTTATAGACATTACACCCTCCTGCTTTCATAAATTAGACGCTGAAACATCGATTTCGTTACATTTTTTTTCTGCTTTTCCTGAAAAGATTGCAAAATTTCTCGAATTACTGCGCCAAATATATTCCCCCAAATATCTGGAAAAAAACTCCTGCGCCAAATATCTTGTTTTTTCCTGCGGATAAGGTAAAATATATAATCTTATTGTCCGTCTTAACGGTTCCTGTTGTACAGAGCTCAAGGTAAATTATGGAAAAGAAAAATGAGTCCGCCGCGGGCGGATTGCGGAAGCTGCCCTCAGTCAATGTCCTCTTAAAAGACCCTGACCTGGAAAGATCTATCGTCGAGGCCGGCAGGAAAGTAGTGGCCGATTCAATCCGCCGGGCTGTTGAGAAAGTTAGAGAACTTCTTCTCGCTAAAACATCGCCCGAGATTGATGAGAACACAATTCGCCAAAAAATCATAACTAATGCTAAGCAACATTTAGAAGCAACGATGCGCCCATACTACCGAAAGGTTATTAACGCAACGGGTATCATTCTGCACACAGGTCTTGGCCGTGCGGTCCTGCCCTCGCAGGCGCTGCACCAAATTCAGGATGAGTTGTCAGGTTATTCGCTGCTCCAGACAGATCCCGAAACCGGCAAGCGCTCGAAGCGCGATGCCCGTATCGAACAGCTCTTGCAGCAATTGACCGGCGCCGAAGCGGCCACCGTCGTCAATAACAACGCCGCCGCAACTTCCATTGTCCTGAATACCGTCGCTAAAGATAAAGAGGTCATCGTTTCCCGGGGCCAGCTCGTCGAAATCGGCGGTTCGTTCCGCCTGCCAGACGTTATGGCTTTCAGCGGAGCAAAACTCGTTGAGGTAGGCGCCACAAACAAAACCCACCCGCGAGACTACGTCAATGCCATTACCGAAAATACCGCCGCGATCCTGCGAGTTCACCCGAGCAATTACAAAATTCAGGGCTTCTCGTCGGAAGTGTCGCTCGATGAGCTTGTGGAGATAGCCCACTCAAATAAGCTGACTATGATTGACGACGTCGGCGCCGGTGCGCTTATCGATTTTTCGCAATTCGGCTTCGAACCGGAGCCAACTTTGATAGAGTCAATCGGTAAAGGAGCCGACATTGTCACTTCAAGCGCAGATAAGCTGATAGGCGCTTCTCAGGGAGGTATAATCCTCGGCAAAGCCAAATGGATAGAGGCCGTGCGCAAAAATCAGTTTGCCAGAATTGTCCGTGTCGGAAAGCTTACCCTCGTTACGCTGGAGGCAACTCTGAAACTTTTCCTCGACGAATCAATGGCACTCAGCAATGTTCCGACCTTGCAGATGTTAAGACGCGACGAGACCGAAATCGCCAGCCAAGCCAAACGCATGACCTCCCGGCTCGGAAAAAGCATCTCCGATTGCGCAGTCACAACCACAGCCGGTTTTTCACAAATGGGCAGCGGTTCCCTACCAACGCAAAATCTTGCAACGACACTAATAGCCTTACAACCGGAAAAAATCAGTGCAGATTCACTGGCCGGCAGGCTTCGCCAATACAGCACCCCGGTTTTCACCCGCATACGCAACGACCAGGTCCTTATCGACCCTCGTACTCTTCTTAGCGGGGATGATAAGATAATTATTGA
>JABMRO010000372.1 GCA_013202635.1 Planctomycetota bacterium | reverse complement strand
GGACAATCGCCTCTCTCTGCTCATATGGAATCTGACTCATAGCAGAGCCTAATTTTTGCAGTTCTTCACTCTTGATAACCAGATGGACCGGCCCATCGTTACTCGGCAGCACTTGTTCGGCGTCATTAACCGCAACGGTTTGCCGCTGCCTTTTCCGCACATAGTCTCGTGATCTGTTAGCAACACAAGTTTTCAAATAACCCGCCAGAGAGCTTCTTAGCTCAAACTTATCCACAACTTGCAGCAGCGAGACAAAAACATCGTGTACAACATCTTCAGCAGCCGCTTTGTCATATAAAAGGTTGGCCGCAAGTGTTCGCAAGTCACTTTCGTACTTTTCATAGATGCGTCGGAAAGCAGCCCGGCTGCCACGCCTGCATCTCCATATTAGCAGTTTATCTTCAACCATACGCGCTTCGTTTATCTGATATCAGAACAATCGATTGTCTATACAGTAGGACAATCCAGAAGCATGTTTTTTACCCGAAAATTTTCTTTTTTACTAAAATTAAATAAAACGAGTCGAAAAACATGTTCTTCAATCAAAAAACATGAAAAAAGGCTATTGTCCAAAACGCGAAAGTTAAAAAATATGACGACTTGCAGAGTCAATAACATGAGCGGAAGGTTGTAAAACGAAAGCGCAAACCGCATGAAAAAGCCCTCGGATTAAGTCCGAGGGCTGAATCATCAATAATAGCTTTTTTTTCCTTTTTATTGCTCTACTACTTCTGCTCCTTCCGGAATTTCGAAATCAAAAATTCCTTCAGGTAAATCAACATTATATTCTATCTTATCGACATCTTTAAAAACCAATCCCCTTCTATGAGTGTCGCTAAGGAGATTGAGGCAAACAGGAAGTTTTGTTTCCAGATCGATAGATATCTTCCATTTTTCTATGGGGCTTTCATAAATCGCTATAATAAGAGTTTTGTCACTTTCGTTATCATATTCATAATTTACGTTCACCTTAATATCCGGATTTTCCGTTTTTGAAAACTTTATCAGTTCTTCAAACATATAAGCGGGAGCAACTTCAATACTGAATAGCCTGCCGGAGGTAATTTGAACCCGATTGATTCTCTCGAGGTACTGGTAAGAGTGTTCTGGTCTGGAAACAGCAAGATATTTATCACTCGGTGTATATAAACGACAGTAATCAGGCATTCCTGTATTAGGATCGAGCTGAATCCACATCTCAAAATTGTTATCACGCAGGTTCCTGCCCCATAGATGTATTGTCCGGACATCACGAAACGCCTCAAGCGTTTGCTCAAAAGCGTAAGTTTCTTTTACTCCCACGGTGAAATATGATAATAATACAGCCACAATTATCACCGCTGCAACGGCTAATTTTGTTATGTTACTTTTCATGATTATTCTCCATATTTTCTGCTCTCCTGGTTGCTGTCCGCTCATGTGTTCGATCAACCTCTTTCTTGTCCGTTCCACATCGCGGGCGGCAACCTCAGAGCCTGGTTTAAACTGTGAAATAACTTCAAAACGACGCTTAATTTCTTGTTCATCAATTTCAGACATAATATCAACTCATCACAACGCTATACTTATTTCTACTGGGTTATCCTTTTTCTTTGGCTAACATTTCTCTAAGTTCGGCCATGGCTTTGGCACTCAATGCTCGCATATATTGCGGCTTTTTACCGAGACGCCGCCCAATCTCCTCATAAGAATCCTGCTCGATGTAATGCATTACAACTACATCACGGGCTAAATTAGTCAGCTTCGAAGCGGCATTGAGGACTTGTTCCAATTCTTCGGCCTGAATCATTTTCTCAAGTGCCGAGGAGTTATCCTTTGGGGCCGGGCAATTCTCTTGCGATATTTGGCACGTTGCTTTTTGCTTTCTGCGCCATTCGAATGCAAGATTTATGGCAGTACGGTAAGCATACGCAAAATGGTCATCTGCCTTATCGAACGTCTTGGAATTCCATAGCCTTATAAAAAGTTCCTGCAGTAGGTCTCTTACAACGTCTTCGCGCCGCGTCAGTCGCCCCAGAAGCCTGTGCAGACGTTCTCCCGATGTATCCAGTAGTTGCAGAATCTTTTTTTGCCGCTCTATCAAAAACTGTCCTCGATGCTTCTTTTATTACTTTTTTGCCATGGCCTTCACCATTATAGATGAAATTAACTTCGAGCGCGCACCTCATTTTCTCCCCGAAATACTTACACTCTCTAATAAAAAAAGACCGGGCTAATTCATCCTGAGTACGGTCGAAGGAACCAGTTCGGACAATTGGATTTTTTCGTGCTATTTGTTGAGCGAATCTCGAATATTTTTGGCTAATTGTAAAACATT